>NZ_JBBCMI010000019.1:0-85176 GCF_037152415.1 Cedecea sp. AS113 | reverse complement strand
GGTGGTCCCACCTGACCCCATGCCGAACTCAGAAGTGAAACGCCGTAGCGCCGATGGTAGTGTGGGGTCTCCCCATGCGAGAGTAGGGAACTGCCAGGCATCAAATTAAGCAGTAAACCGGGGCAACAAACCGGTGGTTGTAGAAAAATTCGGTGGAGCGGTAGTTCAGTCGGTTAGAATACCTGCCTGTCACGCAGGGGGTCGCGGGTTCGAGTCCCGTCCGTTCCGCCACTTATTAAAATTAAGCCTGCTCTTTAAGCAGGCTTAATAGTAGGAAAATTTAGGGGCGTAGCTCAGTTGGTAGAGCACCGGTCTCCAAAACCGGGTGTCGCGAGTTCGAGTCTCTCCGCCCCTGCCATATATAATCCTTTGCTTAGGCAAAGGATTTTTTTTGTCCAAAATTCCTCTCTTTTATATTCTTAGCTATTAAAAGCGCATTACTGCGCCTTTAATGGTGTCTTCAATAATTCTTTGATAACACTCTGTTTGTCCGTGTTTTGTAACCAGACAGCATACAATGGTCTGGAAAGCGTTGTGCTTTCGGGGACAGGCCAGATCCCGGGCTGTTCTTTTGCCCACTCAATCGGCAGGAAGGTGCAACCGTTAAGTTCAGAGATCAGCTTGCAGGCTATTTTTGCTGAACTGGTAGTTAATACCGGAATATCATCACTTCCAATGAGCTCGGCCTCATGTTGGTGAAAATCCGCACCCCACTCGATGCGTAAATAGTTGAGTGAAGCTTTACGGCTTTCCGCGGCAGGACCATAAAGCCCCATGCTGAAGTAACCTAGCAACTGGCTGGCAAATTCGTCCATTTTTGGCGCTTCAGTTGTGAGCAATAAATCCAGCTGGCGCTCATGAAGCTGTTTAACGAGTGACTGACGTTGTGCAATTCGTGCTTCGAACTGCAGGCCATTATGCTGTTGATAAAGCGCAATGAGCCATTCAGAAAGCATACATTCCCAAAGCGATGCACTGGCACCAAGCGTGAGCTGATTATGTTGAGAAGTATGTGATACCTCTTTTTTCGCTGCTAACCACGTATTCATCAGGTTTTCTGCGTAGGGCAGCAGGCGCTCCCCGGCAGTTGTCAGCCGTATGTTATTGCGGTGGCGGGTAAAAAGGTTTACACCAAGCTGATTTTCGAGCTGTCGGATGCGAAAGCTTACCGCAGACTGCGTCAAATAAAGTGCTTCTGCAGCGCGACCAAAGTGCCGTGTTCTGCTAACTTCCAGGAAGGTTTTAAGTAATTCGGTGTCCACGGCTTACTCCAAAAAATAATTTGTCGTTATGATTTAAATGTTTTGTTTTACACTCTGTCAAGCGTAACTAATACTCCGCGCCATAAATAGCTCGGCCAAGAAAATCAGGAGCGTGTAGGATGGCGGAAAGCTTTACGACGACTAATCGGTTTTTCGACAATAAACATTATCCACGTGGGTTTGCTCGTCATGGTGATTTCACCATCAAAGAGGCACAGCTGTTAGAACGTCATGGCTTTGCGTTCAATGAGCTGGATCTCGGTAAGCGCGAACCAGGCACTGAAGAAGAAGTGCAGTTTGTTGCCGTATGCCGTGGTGTGCGCGAGCCTGCTACTGAAGCGGAACGTGTCTGGAGCAAGTACATGTCGCGTATTAAGCGTCCAAAACGTTTTCATACCCTGTCTGGCGGTAAACCGCAGATGGATACGGTTGAAGACTACAGCGATAGTGATGATTAAAAAATGGGGCGAAAGCCCCGTTTTTTATTCTGTCAGTCTGTGCAAATGCAGGAGCAGCCGATCAATAGTTCGATAGCTCAGTGCTTCCTGGAGATGTGCCCGAGTAATACTCTCGCAATGCTCGATATCCGCGATGGTACGAGAGACTTTCAGAAGACGTTGCCATGCCCTGACCGACAGGCCCAGTTTGAGTAATGTCTCCTCCAGCCAAACTGCATCATTCGGCACAAGTTCACAGTGTTCGCGGATCTCATGATTGCTGAGTCGGGCATTCAGCTTGTTCTGCCGTGAGAGTTGCCTGTCGCGTGTCTCTATCACCCTTTCCCTTATTCTCTCGCTTTTTTCTTCCTGATGGTTCGTTTTACTCAGCATTCCTGCCGGGAGAAGCGGGATATCCACTGAGAGGTCGAAGCGGTCGAGAAAAGGGCCCGAGAGTCGATTCATATAGCGTAAAGTCTGCTGGGGCGTGGCACGGTTATGTTTGCCTTCATAGTGCCCCGTAGGACTGGGATTCATCGCCGCGATAAGCTGAAAATCCGCGGGGTAGGTGATTTTTGCCCGGGTGCGAGAGATATGAATCTCACCTGATTCAATAGGTTCCCTAAGCGAGTCCAGTACGCGGCGCTCAAACTCAGGTAATTCGTCCAGAAATAACACGCCGTTGTGCGCTAACGAAATTTCTCCTGGCTGCGGGATAGCCCCGCCGCCCACGACGGAAGTTAACGAGGCACTGTGATGGGGAGCCCTGAACGGACGCTGACGCCAATGGCGATGAAGATGCGAAGATTGTACCAGGCTCAGAATGGCAGCGCTCTGTAATGCTTCAACATCGTTCAAAGGAGGAAGGAGCGTATTGAGCCGGCTCGCCAGCATGGTTTTACCCGTTCCTGGTGGGCCTATCAGTAAGAGGTTATGCCCGCCAGCCGCCGCAATTTCCAGCGCTCGTTTTCCCTGATTTTGCCCAATAATCTCGTTCATGTCTTCCAGGCTATCAGCTTGCCACAGCGCAGGGCTAACCGGGGTGCGGAGGTCGTGTTTTCCTTCCAGCCAGGCGCATACCTCGGTCAGATGCGTGGCCACAAAGCAGCCCGGTTTAGCGATCAGGGCTACTTCTTCTTCATTTTCTGCGGCAACCACGACTTCTCGCCCCGCATTCAAAGCCTCCATAGCGGATGATATGGCCCCAGAAACCCCACGTAGCTCCCCGGTCAGCGCAAGCTCGCCGATAAACTCAAGCTTGGCCAGCTTGGGCGTATTTAGCTGCTCAGAGGCAACCAGCAGCGCCAGAGCAATCGGCAAATCGTATCTGCCACCTTCTTTAGGAAGATCTGCCGGAGCAAGGTTAATAGTGATTTTACGCGCTGGAAATGTGTAGCCGCTATTGATCAATGCGCTTCTGACTCGATCCCGGGCTTCTCTCACGGTAGTTTCAGGCAGGCCGACAAGCGTAAGCCCTGGTAAACCAGCACTGATATGCACTTCAACCGTAACCTGTGGGGCGTGAACGCCGAGTGCTGCTCTGGTATAGACAACCGACAGTGACATTTTTCCTCCGTGAAAAACTTCATTCTGCCGCGCCAATAAAAGATTAAATATTGTTCGTTTTATGCGCCGGGAAGCACCTCCCTGACTTTTTTATCCGCTTTCTTTTTTACAGCTCTGGCTGCGAAGCCGATCGCAGAACAATAACTTTTTACTGGTATTACGCAGAAAATACCCTCAGCAGACCAGTTTTATGAATTATTTTCACTTTCTCGTTATGCACTGAAATTAAATAGTTTTTATGCTAATTAATTTCAACGGCGATCTTTTCGTCATAAAAAAATATTGTGCTTTACGTCAACTCTGTGATAACTCTGTAGGCATTACTTCGAACTAGACGTTAGAACATACAGAAAATGACAGCCCTTCTACGAGTGATTAGCCTGGTCGTGATTAGCGTGGTGGTGATTATTATCCCACCGTGCGGGGCTGCACTTGGAGAAAGAAAGGCTTAAAAATCAAGCCTGAATCGAAAAGAACCCCCGCACCGAAAGGTCCGGGGGTTTTTTGTTGACTGAAGAATGTGAAGCGAGGAACAGAGTATGTGTTACAGAATAAAATGCTGTTTCTCCGGTAATGAGACGGGGAACTAACTATGAATGGTGCACAGTGGGTAGTACATGCGTTGCGAGCGCAGGGTGTTGAAACAGTTTTCGGTTATCCTGGCGGCGCGATTATGCCGGTGTACGATGCGTTGTACGACGGTGGTGTGGAACATCTACTGTGTCGCCATGAGCAAGGTGCAGCCATGGCAGCTATTGGTTATGCCCGCTCAACGGGCAAAACCGGTGTGTGTATTGCCACTTCTGGCCCCGGTGCGACAAATCTGTTAACTGGCCTTGCTGACGCACTTTTAGATTCTGTTCCTGTGGTTGCCATCACCGGTCAGGTGGCTGCACCTTTGATCGGGACTGACGCTTTCCAGGAAGTTGACGTCCTCGGCCTGTCGCTTGCCTGCACCAAACACAGTTTCCTCGTCGAATCCCTTGATGAATTGCCGCGTGTCCTTGCCGAGGCATTTGAGATTGCTAATTCTGGCCGTCCAGGCCCCGTTCTGGTCGATATTCCAAAAGATATTCAGTTGGCTATTGGTGAGCCTGAGGCATGGTTATCTGCCGTTGAAGATGATGCTGACCTACCGTTGGCTGAATTGCAGCAGGCCCGTGAAATGCTCGCTCAGGCCAAAAAGCCGATGCTTTACGTTGGCGGCGGCGTTGGGATGGCGCAGGCGGTTCCAGCGCTCCGTGAGTTTACTTCCGTCACGGGTATGCCTTCCACAGTCACTCTGAAAGGGCTGGGTGCAGTCCCGGCCGACCATGCGTTTTATACCGGTATGTTGGGAATGCACGGCACCAAGGCGGCGAACCTCGCCGTTCAGGAATGCGATCTGCTGTTGGCCGTTGGAGCCCGTTTCGATGACCGCGTCACCGGGAAGCTGAATACCTTTGCTCCGCACGCCAAAGTTATCCACATGGATATCGATCCTGCGGAGCTGAGCAAGCTGCGCCAGGCGCATGTCGCGTTGCAGGGGCCGCTGAATCAGCTTTTACCTGCCTTGCAACAGCCGTTGCACATTGCCTCCTGGCAGCAGCATGTCGCCGCCCTGAACGAAGAACACCAGTGGCGCTACGATCATCCGGGTCAGGCTATCTATGCCCCCTTGCTGCTGAAGCAGCTCTCCGAGCGCAAATCAGCAGAAGCCGTTGTGACCACCGACGTAGGCCAGCATCAGATGTGGACCGCACAGCACATGACCTTCACTCGCCCTGAGAACTTCATCACTTCCAGCGGGCTTGGCACGATGGGCTTTGGTTTACCCGCCGCCGTTGGTGCTCAGGTTGCAAGGCCGGAAGATACGGTTATTTGCGTCTCCGGCGATGGCTCTTTCATGATGAACGTTCAGGAGTTAGGCACCATCAAGCGCAAACAGTTGCCGGTCAAAATCCTGCTGCTCGATAACCAACGCCTGGGCATGGTGAGACAGTGGCAGCAGCTGTTTTTTGAAGAGCGCTACAGTGAAACCACCCTGACCGACAACCCTGATTTCCTCACGCTGGCCAGCGCCTTTGGCATTCCAGGTCAGCACATCACCCGTAAAGACCAGGTAGAAGCCGCGTTAGACGCCCTGCTGAACAGCGACGGCCCGTACATGCTTCACGTCTCGATCGATGAGTACGAAAACGTCTGGCCGTTGGTACCGCCCGGTGCCAGTAACTCGCAAATGCTGGAGAAATTATCATGATGCAACATCAGCTCGCAGTGCAGGCTCGCTTCCGCCCGGAAACGTTAGAACGTGTTTTACGCGTAGTGCGCCATCGTGGATTCCAGATCTGCGCGATGAATATGGCCGCGGCGGGGAATACCGACAATATTAATATTGAATTGACCGTTGCTAGCCTGCGGCCAGTCGAATTACTGTTTACTCAATTAAGCAAGCTGGTTGACGTTGCCTGCGTTGAAATCCAGCCACAAACATCACAACAAATCCGCGCCTGAGCGTAAAAGGAAGAGAACAATGACGACCAAGAAAGCTGATTACATCTGGTTCAATGGCGAGATGACTCCGTGGGGAGAAGCGAAAGTTCACGTAATGTCCCACGCGCTGCACTACGGTACTTCGGTCTTCGAAGGCATCCGTTGCTACGACTCGCATAAAGGGCCAGTGGTGTTCCGTCATCGTGAACACATGCAGCGCTTGCGTGACTCAGCAAAAATCTATCGCTTCCCGGTATCGCAAAGCGTGGATGAGCTGATGGAAGCCTGCCGTGCGGTTATCCGTAAAAATAATCTCACCAGCGCTTACATTCGCCCTCTGGTCTTTGTTGGCGACGTAGGTATGGGCGTTAATCCGCCGGAAGGGTATACCACCGACGTGATCATTGCGGCTTTCCCGTGGGGCGCTTATCTGGGCGCTGAAGCGCTGGATCAGGGGATTGATGCAATGGTCTCTTCCTGGAATCGTGCGGCACCAAACACCATTCCTACCGCGGCCAAAGCGGGCGGTAACTACCTTTCTTCTCTGCTGGTCGGCAGCGAAGCACGCCGCCACGGCTATCAGGAAGGGATTGCGCTCGATGTGAACGGCTTCCTGTCTGAGGGCGCGGGTGAAAACCTGTTCGAAGTAAAAGACGGCGTGATCTACACCCCGCCATTTACCTCTTCAGCGCTGCCGGGGATTACCCGCGATGCAATCATCAAGCTGGCAAAAGACCTGGGCATTGAAGTCCGTGAGCAGGTGCTGTCGCGCGAATCTCTGTACCTGGCCGACGAAGTCTTTATGTCCGGTACCGCCGCTGAAATCACCCCGGTACGCAGCGTAGACCGCATTCAGGTGGGCGAAGGCCGCTGTGGCCCGGTCACCAAACGTATTCAACAGGCATTCTTTGGCCTGTTCACCGGCGAAACCGAAGACAAGTGGGGCTGGTTAGATCAGGTAAACCCGTAAGCCTTAAACAAAAATATAATCAGGCGGGCGGCAACTGACCGCCTGCTACCCGACAGACTGGAGTAAATAAAGCATGCCTAAGTATCGTTCCGCCACTACAACCCACGGCCGCAATATGGCGGGTGCCCGCGCGCTGTGGCGCGCAACGGGGATGACCGACGCCGATTTTGGCAAACCGATCATTGCGGTCGTCAACTCCTTTACCCAATTCGTACCGGGCCACGTTCACCTGCGCGACCTGGGTAAACTGGTTGCCGAGCAAATCGAAGCCTCCGGCGGCGTAGCGAAAGAGTTCAACACCATTGCGGTGGATGACGGTATCGCGATGGGGCACGGCGGTATGCTCTATTCCCTGCCGTCCCGCGAGCTGATTGCCGACTCGGTTGAGTACATGGTGAACGCCCACTGCGCCGATGCCATGGTTTGTATCTCCAACTGCGACAAAATCACCCCAGGGATGCTGATGGCCTCGCTGCGCCTGAACATTCCGGTGATCTTCGTCTCCGGCGGCCCGATGGAAGCCGGGAAAACTAAACTTTCCGACCAGATCATCAAGCTGGATCTGGTCGATGCGATGATTCAGGGTGCGGACCCGAAAGTTTCTGACGAGCAAAGCGAGCAGGTTGAACGCTCCGCGTGTCCAACGTGCGGCTCTTGTTCAGGTATGTTCACTGCCAACTCCATGAACTGCCTGACCGAGGCGCTAGGTCTGTCTCAGCCGGGTAACGGTTCACTGCTGGCGACGCACGCTGACCGCAAAGAGTTGTTCCTGAACGCGGGTAAACGCATTGTTGAACTGACCAAGCGCTATTACGAGCAGGATGATGCCACCGCGCTCCCGCGCAGCATCGCCAGCAAAGAGGCGTTCGAAAACGCCATGACGCTGGATATCGCCATGGGCGGCTCCACTAACACCGTTCTGCACCTGCTGGCCGCCGCGCAAGAAGCTGAAATCGACTTCACCATGACCGACATTGACCAGCTGTCCCGCAAGGTTCCACAGCTGTGTAAAGTCGCGCCAAGCACCCAGAAATACCATATGGAAGACGTGCACCGTGCCGGAGGCGTACTCGGGATCCTCGGCGAGCTGGATCGCGCCGGATTGTTGAACCGCGAAGTGAAAAACGTGCTTGGCCTTTCCCTGCCGCAGACGTTGGAACAATACGATGTCATGCTGACCAAAGACGAGGCGGTGAAAACGATGTTCCGCGCGGGCCCGGCGGGCATTCGTACTACTCAGGCTTTCTCGCAGAACTGCCGCTGGGACACGCTGGATGACGATCGCGCTAACGGTTGCATTCGCTCACTGGAAAATGCCTACAGCAAAGATGGCGGCCTGGCCGTTCTGTACGGCAACTTCGCGGAAAACGGCTGCATTGTTAAAACCGCTGGCGTGGATGAAGGTAGCCTGGTATTCCGCGGCCCGGCCAAAGTTTATGAAAGCCAGGACGATGCGGTAGAAGCCATCCTCGGCGGTAAAGTCGTTGCAGGTGACGTGGTTGTTATTCGCTACGAAGGACCAAAGGGCGGGCCAGGCATGCAGGAAATGCTCTACCCAACCACCTTCCTGAAATCTATGGGACTGGGTAAAGCCTGCGCGCTGGTCACCGACGGCCGTTTCTCCGGCGGGACCTCGGGTCTGTCGATCGGCCACGTTTCTCCTGAAGCCGCGAGCGGCGGCAATATTGCCCTGATTGAAGACGGCGACATGATTGCCATCGATATCCCTAATCGCGGTATTCAGCTGCAGCTTACCGATCAAGAAATGGCTGCACGTCGTGAAGCGCAGGAAGCTCGCGGTGAAGCGGCATGGACTCCTCGCAATCGTGAGCGCCAGGTTTCCTTCGCCCTGCGCGCCTACGCCAGCCTCGCCACCAGTGCGGATAAAGGCGCCGTGCGTGATAAAAGCAAGCTTGGAGGCTAATTATGGCTGAGTCACAACCGCTACCCGATGCCCCCGGTGGAGCAGAGTATCTGCGCGCGGTATTGCGCGCGCCGGTTTACGAAGTCGTGCAGGTAACGCCGCTGCAGAAAATGGAAAAGCTTTCGTCGCGCCTTGATAACGTCATTCTGGTTAAGCGTGAAGACCGTCAGCCTGTGCATAGCTTCAAGCTGCGCGGGGCTTACTCGATGATTGCGGGCTTGAACAGCGAGCAAAAAGCCTGTGGTGTGATCACCGCTTCTGCGGGCAATCACGCTCAGGGCGTCGCGCTTTCGTCTACGCGATTGGGTATTAAGTCTCTGATCGTTATGCCTGTGGCTACTGCGGATATCAAAGTCGATGCTGTGCGGGCCTTCGGCGGCGAAGTGTTGCTGCATGGCGCGAATTTCGATGAGGCAAAAGCCAAAGCCATCGAACTTTCTCAGCAGCAAGGTTTCACCTACGTGCCTCCGTTTGATCACCCGGCAGTCATCGCCGGGCAGGGTACGGTTGCGCTGGAATTGCTGCAGCAGGATGCGCACATCGATCGCGTATTCGTGCCGGTTGGCGGCGGTGGCCTGGCGGCTGGCGTAGCGGTTTTGATCAAGCAGCTGATGCCGCAGATCAAAGTGATTGCGGTTGAAGCCGAAGATTCTGCCTGTCTCAAGGCGGCGCTGGATGCCGGGCATCCGGTTGAGCTGCCGCGCGTAGGGCTGTTTGCCGAAGGTGTTGCTGTTAAGCGCATCGGCGACGAAACTTTCCGCGTGTGCCAGGAATACCTGGACGACATCATCACCGTGGACAGCGATGCCATCTGCGCGGCGATGAAGGATTTGTTCGAGGATGTGCGTGCTGTCGCCGAGCCTTCCGGCGCGCTGGCGCTGGCGGGGATGAAAAAGTACATCCAGCAGCACAACATTCGTGGCGAACGCCTGGCGCATGTGCTGTCTGGCGCAAACGTGAATTTTCACGGGCTACGCTATGTCTCGGAGCGCTGTGAACTGGGCGAGCAGCGAGAAGCATTGCTGGCGGTCACTATTCCAGAGCAAAAAGGCAGTTTCCTGAAGTTTTGCCAGCTGCTGGGCGGTCGCTCGGTCACTGAGTTCAATTACCGTTACGCCAGCTCTGACGATGCCTGCATTTTTGTTGGGGTGCGACTGACACGCGGGCTGGAAGAGCGTAAAGAGATCATCGCTCAGCTCAGCGAAGGCGGCTACGGTGTGGTCGATCTCTCTGACGACGAAATGGCGAAGCTGCATGTTCGCTACATGGTGGGCGGCCGACCTTCGAAGCCGCTGCGCGAACGGTTGTACAGCTTTGAATTCCCGGAATCGCCGGGGGCGCTGCTGAAGTTCCTGAGCACGCTGGGGACGCACTGGAACATTTCTCTGTTCCACTACCGCAGCCACGGCACCGACTACGGGCGAGTTCTGGCGGCGTTTGAGTTGGGCGAAAATGAGCCGGACTTCGAAACCCGGCTCAACGAACTGGGTTACGAATGTCACGACGAAACCCAGAACCCGGCGTTCCGCTTCTTCCTGGCCGGTTAATGGCTGCCGGGTAAAAGCTTCCAGAACGCGCTGATAAGCGGCTCATTGAGCCGCTTTTTTTGTACGCAAACGCCCAGTTCAAACGGCGCTTTCTCATCGTTACGTTCCAGAACCAGCACGCGGTTGCGCACCGGTTCCGGGCTGTTTTCCAGCACGATTTCCGGGATCAGCGCGACGCCACATCCCAGCGCCACCATTGACACCATGGCTTCGTGGCCGGCGACGGTAGCGTAGATTACCGGGTTACTGATTTTCTGGCGGCGGAACCACAGTTCTATACGGCGCCGAACGGGCCCTTGCTCGGGCATGATAAACGGAATTTTGGCCCAGTCTGGCTCCGGTTGGCTTACCTGCGTCCTGACAGGGCAAGGCAAAGCGGGGGCGATCAAGGCCACGGATAAATTTTCCAGCATTGAGAAAGCCACGCCAGGCGGAAGGGACTCTGGTTTTCCGGCAATGGCGAGATCGGCTTCGTTGGAGTCGACTTTTTCTACCGCATCCGCGGCGTCGCCGGTGGTCAGCTTAATTTCAACGGAAGGATGTTCAGCCCGGAAGCGGTCCAGAATGGGCGGCAAATGGCTGTATGCGGCGGTCACCGAGCAAAACAGATGCAGCTCTCCGCTCAGGGAAGGACCTTGCTGGCCAAGCGTGTGGCGCATCTGCTGATATTGCAGCAGCGTGTGCTGGGCAAACAGCCGTAATTGCTCGCCGGCTTCAGTCAGCGTCACGGTGCGGTTATCACGCAAAAACAGAGGTTGCCCGAGGTCGTCCTCCAGACGCTGGATCTGGCGCGAAAGCGTGGAGGGACTGACGTGCATGGCGCGCGCGCTACGCCCAAAATGGCGGCTTTCAGCCAGGTGCAGAAAGGTTTTCAGATCGCGTAAATCCATGGTCATCAAGCCTCGTTTTTGCATTGCAATAATTGCAACGCGATGTTGTTAATATATCAATTTAAGCAACGCATTTCCTGTCATATAGTGGGTTCATTCTAGGCAGCACGACACGGCTGCAGAGCCCTTACAATAAGCACAACACGACACATACGGAGTTCTACGATGGCTAATTATTTCAACACTTTGAACCTGCGTCAGCAGTTAGCGCAGTTAGGTAAATGTCGCTTCATGGGGCGCGATGAATTCGCCGATGAAGCAAGCTACCTCAAAGGTAAAAAAGTCGTCATCGTCGGCTGCGGTGCTCAGGGTCTTAACCAGGGTCTGAACATGCGCGACTCCGGGCTGGATGTTTCCTATGCCCTGCGTGCGGAAGCTATCGCCGAGAAACGTGCATCCTGGCGTAAAGCGACCGAAAATGGCTTCAAAGTGGGTACTTATGAAGAGCTGATCCCACAGGCGGATCTGGTTGTTAACCTGACGCCAGACAAACAGCACTCTTCCGTTGTTCAGGCCGTACAGCCGATGATGAAAGACGGCGCGGCGCTGGGTTACTCCCACGGTTTCAACGTGGTTGAAGTCGGCGAAACCATTCGTAAAGACATCACCGTGGTGATGGTAGCACCTAAGTGCCCGGGCACCGAAGTGCGCGAAGAATACAAACGTGGTTTTGGTGTGCCAACGCTGATCGCAGTTCACCCTGAAAACGATCCGAAAGGCGAAGGTATGGCGATTGCCAAAGCCTGGGCTGCGGCCACCGGTGGCCACCGTGCGGGCGTGCTGGAGTCTTCCTTCGTTGCGGAAGTGAAATCTGACCTGATGGGCGAGCAAACTATCCTGTGCGGTATGCTGCAGGCCGGTTCTCTGCTGTGCTTCGACAAGCTGGTGGCTGAAGGTACTGATGCTGCATATGCAGAAAAACTGATTCAGTTCGGCTGGGAAACCATCACCGAAGCGCTGAAGCAGGGCGGGATCACGCTGATGATGGACCGTCTGTCCAACCCGGCAAAAATCCGCGCCAACGCGCTGTCCGAGCAGCTGAAAACCATTATGGCTCCGCTGTTCCAGAAACACATGGATGACATCATCTCCGGTGAGTTCTCCTCCGGCATGATGGCTGACTGGGCTAACGACGATAAGAAACTGCATACCTGGCGTGAAGAGACCGGCCAGACCGCTTTCGAAACTGCACCGCAGTTTGAAGGTAAGATTTCCGAGCAGGAATACTTCGACAAAGGCGTGGTAATGATTGCCATGGTGAAAGCAGGCGTTGAGCTGGCCTTCGAAACCATGGTTGACGCTGGCATCATCGAAGAGTCGGCATACTATGAGTCCCTGCACGAGCTGCCGCTGATTGCTAACACCATTGCTCGTAAGCGCCTGTACGAAATGAACGTGGTTATTTCTGATACCGCTGAGTACGGTAACTACCTGTTCTCCTACGCGGCCGTACCGCTGCTGAAAGAGTTCATGACCACGCTGCAGCCGGGCGATCTGGGTAAAGAGATCCCAGCCGCTGCGGTAGACAACGCTCAACTTCGTGACGTCAATGAAGCCATTCGCAGCCACGAAATCGAAAAAGTGGGTCAAAAACTGCGTGGCTACATGACCGATATGAAACGCATCGCTGTTGCTGGCTAATGTGTTTTTGAAATGAAAAAGGCGCTTCGGCGCCTTTTTTTGTGCCTGTTATCTTGCCGCCTCTCTTTTTATGTAATATTGTAAGTTACATGAAAAAAAATAACTCCTTCTCAGCAACATTGCACATCCTGCTTCACCTGGAGCAGATGGACAAACCGCTCACATCGGAACAAATGGCCGCCTTTATCGACGGCAATCCGGCGTTTATTCGTAAAGTGCTCGCCGGTCTGCGCGAGAACAACATCGTCTGCTCAACCAAAGGTCACCACGGTGGCTGGAGACTCTGCCGCCCGGCTAGCGAAGTGACGCTGCTGGATATTTATCTGGCGCTGGGATCGCCGGGTCTGTTTGCACTAGGTAACCGCAATGAAAACCCGCAATGCCTGGTGGAGCAGGGGGTCAATCGAGTGATGTCCGAGACGTTTACTGCGGCTGAAGAGCTGGTGCTGGCGCGGTTTAAAAGCCTGACGTTACAAGATATCGGGAGCGAATTTATTAGCTATTTCAATGAAAAGGGGCATGAGGAATGATTTCAACCCTAACCACGGATCTGCCAGTTTGTCTGATGATCGCCCTGGCCGCCGCCAGCATTTCGATGACGATAACGCAAACTGAACTGTTTGCAGGGTTACGCGGCTGGACGGCGAAAAAGCATGCGATGCTGGGCCATCTCTTTCAATGTTTCTACTGCCTTAGCCACTGGGTCGTGTTTGCCGGAATGCTGATTTACCGTCCCTATTTGCTGCACAGCGGGATGCCGGTGATCGACTGGATTATGACGGCGTTTATTACCCTCACGCTGACCACTTTCGTGAACGGCATTATTTTTAAAGTGTTCCAGATGGCGGTCGGCACGCACTTGCTGAAGCATGAAGCCCAGCAGACGCTGAAGTCGACAAAGTAAAGAAAAGGCCGGATATCCCGGCCTTTGGCTTAGTTACGGTACAACACCTTGATGATGTGGTAGCCGAACTGAGTGTGCAGCGGGCCGTAAGGCTCCAGCAGCGGGCAGGAAAAGACCACTTTATCGAACGCAGGAACCATCTGCCCCTGACGGAATTCACCTAAATGGCCGCCTTTTTTGCCAGATGGGCAGGTAGAGTGCTTCTTCGCCAGTTTTTCGAAGTCGCCACCGTTTTTAAGCTGCTCCAGAAGGTCCAGAGCCAGTTTTTCTTCCTTTACAAGGATATGCAGTGCTGCTGCGGTTTTTGCCATGATAGTGCCTTGAGTCATGTTGATTACGCTCGCTATACTACCACGCTGTTTTTGTCCCCTCCTGACTTTCATTGAGTGACCGTATGCGTTTAAACCCTGGCCAACAACAAGCCGTCGAATTTGTCACCGGACCCTGCCTGGTTTTGGCCGGGGCGGGCTCGGGTAAAACGCGCGTTATCACCAATAAAATTGCGCATCTGATTCGCGAAAGTGGCTATCAGGCGCGCCAAATCGCGGCGGTGACCTTTACCAATAAGGCCGCCCGCGAAATGAAAGAGCGCGTTTCGCAGACGCTGGGGCGCAAAGAGGCACGGGGGTTGATGATCTCGACTTTCCACACGCTGGGGCTGGAGATTATCAAGCGCGAGTACGCGGCGCTTGGTATGAAATCTAACTTCTCGCTGTTTGACGATACCGATCAGACCGCGCTGCTAAAAGAGCTAACTGAAGGCCTGTTAGAAAACGATAAGGTGCTGCTTCAACAGCTGATTTCAACCATCTCCAACTGGAAGAACGGGTTGTTGTCTCCGGCGCAGGCCGCCGCGCAGGCGAAGGGCGAAAGGGATCGTATTTTTGCCCATTGCTACGGCCTTTACGACACGCACCTGAAGTCCTGCAACGTGCTGGATTTTGACGACCTGATTTTGCTGCCAACGCTGCTGCTGCAGCGCAATGCAGAAGTCCGGGAGCGCTGGCAAAACCGTATTCGCTATCTGCTGGTAGATGAATATCAGGATACCAACACCAGCCAGTACGAGCTGGTGAAACTGTTGGTTGGCGCGCGGGCGCGCTTTACCGTTGTAGGCGACGATGACCAGTCTATCTATTCCTGGCGAGGGGCGAACCCGCAAAACCTGGTTCTGCTGAGCAAAGATTTTCCGGCGCTGCAAGTCATCAAGCTTGAGCAGAACTACCGCTCATCCCGCCGGATTTTGAATGCGGCCAATATTTTGATCGCCAACAATCCGCACGTTTTTGAGAAGCGGCTTTTCTCTGAACTTGAACACGGCGCAGAATTGAAAGTCGTGACGGCTAATCATGAAGAGCATGAGGCCGAACGCGTCACCGGTGAGCTTATCGCCCACCACTTTATTAATAAAACCAACTATAAAGATTACGCGATTCTGTACCGCGGCAACCACCAGTCGCGGGTGTTCGAAAAGATGCTGATGCAAAACCGCATCCCGTATCGTATCTCCGGCGGTACTTCATTTTTCTCTCGTCCGGAAATTAAAGATCTGCTCGCCTATTTGCGCGTGTTGACGAACCCGGATGATGACAGCGCATTTCTGCGTATTGTAAATACACCCAAGCGCGAAATTGGCCCGGCAACGCTGCAAAAGCTTGGCGAGTGGGCGATGCAGCGCAATAAAGGCCTGTTTACTGCCAGCTTCGATATGGGGTTAAGCCAGACGCTCAGCGGGCGCGGCCTTGATGCGTTGCAGCGTTTTACCCACTGGCTGCGGGACGTGGCAACGCTTGCCGAGCGCGAACCGGTGGCCGCCGTGCGAGACCTGATCCACGGCATCGACTACGAAAGCTGGCTGTATGAAACCTCGCCCAGCCCAAAAGCTGCCGAAATGCGGATGAAAAACGTTAACCAGCTTTTCAGCTGGATGACCGAGATGCTTGAAGGCAACGACCTGAATGAGCCGATGACGTTAATCCAGGTGGTGACGCGTTTTACCCTGCGTGACATGATGGAGCGTGGTGAAAGCGAAGAAGAGGCCGATCAGGTTCAGTTGATGACTCTTCATGCTTCTAAGGGGCTGGAATTTCCCTACGTCTACCTTGTGGGCATGGAAGAAGGGATTTTGCCGCACCAAAGCAGCATCGACGAAGATAACGTGGATGAAGAGCGTCGTCTGGCTTACGTGGGGATCACCCGGGCGCAAAAAGAGCTGACGTTTACGCTTTGCCGGGAGCGCCGGCAGTATGGCGAGCTGATACGGCCTGAACCAAGCCGGTTCCTGATGGAGCTGCCACAGGACGATTTAAGCTGGGAAACTGAGCGGAAAGTGGTTTCTGCCGAAGAGCGGATGCAAAAAGGGCAGAGTAATGTGGCCAACATCCGCGAGATGCTGGCCAAAGCGCGTAAAAGCTAGATTAATTGACGCTGAGCGGCCAGTGAACGTAGCTCTGCCAGAGTTTTTCCTGTTCCAGCAGTTCGGCACCGAGAGGGTGACAGGCAAGCCAGGTGTCGGGCAATGCCAGATGCAGGGTTTCGCCGTCGGCCTGCAGTTTAATCTCGGGCAGGATATCGTCTCTGCGGCGGTTTGCGAAAATAATCGCCAGACGTAAAAGACGGCAGAGTCTTTCCGCCACGCGCGGCGGGACTGCGTTTTGCTGGTGGAGCGAAGAGAGATCGACGGGATTGGTCTGGTTAAGCAGCAGCGTTGCCAGCAATTTTTTCTGCGCGGGCGTGTAGCCCGGCAAATCCAGATTTCTCACCAGATAGGCCGCATGCTGCGGGGCATGTTTAAAATCGATGCTTAAGCCAATTTCATGCAACAGGGCGCTGCTCGCCAGCATCTGCTGACTGAGGGGATCCAGCCCCCACGGCTCTGCGATTTGTGAAGCAAAATTCTGCGCAAGCTGCTCCACGCGAGCCGCCTGGCTGGTATCTACCATAAAACGGCGCTGAACGTTACGTAGCGTTCTCTGGCGAATCTCCTGGTCCACCGCAAGATGCAGCATTCCATAGACCAAACCTTCACGCAGCGCGCCGCCTGCAAGCGTCATGCATTCAATATCAAGCTGTTGGAAGATGGCGATGAGAATGGCCAGGCCGCTTGGGAAAACCAGCGCGCGCTCAAGCGTAAGGCCTTCAATTTCCAACTCTTCCAGCCGGCCGCACTGAATCGCTCGCTGTTTTAGCTGTTGAAGTTTTGCCAGGGTAATGCGTTCATCCATCCCCTGCGCCATCATGATTTCTTGCAGCGCCTGCACGGTTCCAGACGCGCCAACACAAATCTTCCAGCCGTGGCTTTTAAGCTCGGCAATGACCGGGCTGAGCACTTCTGCAGCCGCCGTTTCTGCCGCGGCGAAGTTTTCCTGAGCGAGGTTTCTGTCGCTAAAGAAGCGCTCCAGCCATGTGACACAGCCCATTGAGAGGCTGAATAACGAGGTTGTTTGCGCCCCGGTGCCCGTTACCAGCTCGGTACTTGCACCACCGATGTCAACGACCAGGCGGCGATCGTCGCCGCCTGTAGTGTGGGCAACGCCCTGATAAATCAGGCGGGCTTCTTCTTCACCGCGAATAACCTGCACCGGGCAACCCAGGATTTCCTGCGCCTTTTGCAAAAAAACATCGGCATTAACGGCGAGACGCAGCGTGGCCGTAGCCACGACGCGAATTTGATTCTGAGGGATATCCTGGAGTCGTTCGGCAAATAAGCGCAGGCATTGCCAGCCACGCTCCATGGCCTCCGGGGAGAGAACGCACTCGCTGTTGAGGCCAGCAGCGAGGCGAACTTTTCGCTTAATGCGGGTCAGGGTTTGTATGCTTCCTGCCACCTCACGCACAACCAACATATGAAAACTGTTAGAACCCAGATCAATTGCTGCATAGAGTGAGGCGGTACTTAGCATAGATTTTTAACCTGCGCGACGACGATTACCACGAGGAGCGCCACCGCGGCGTGGACCGTTGCCAGGGCGGCTACGGGTCAGACGTTTTGGCGGTGGGAACTCATTTAACAGTGCTTCAGCGTTATATTTGCTTACCGGAATGGCGTGGCCAATATAGGTTTCAATCGCCGACAGGTTCAGCGCGTAGTCTTCACATGCCAGGCTGATGGAATGACCGCTTGCCCCGGCACGACCGGTACGGCCGATGCGGTGAACGTAATCTTCACAGTCGTCCGGCAGATCGTAGTTAAATACGTGCGTCACAGCTGGGATGTGCAGACCGCGAGCTGCCACGTCTGTTGCGACCAGAATATCCAGATCGCCACGAGTAAACTCTTCCAGAATACGCAGGCGTTTTTTCTGCGCGACATCGCCGGTTAGCAAACCAACTCGGTGACCATCGGCAGCCAGATGGCCCCAGATATCTTCACAGCGATGTTTAGTGTTAGCGAAGATGATGGCACGGTCCGGCCATTCTTCTTCGAGTAGCGTTTGCAGCAGACGCATTTTCTCTTCGTTAGAAGGATAGAAAAGCTCTTCTTTAATGCGGTGGCCGGTTCTCTGCTCGGGCTCAACTTCCACATATTCCGCGTTGTTCATCTGCTCGAAAGCCAGTTCACGTACGCGGTAGGAAAGTGTGGCTGAGAACAGCATATTCAGGCGCTGGGTGACCGGCGGCATGCGGCGGAACAGCCAACGAATATCTTTAATAAAGCCGAGATCGTACATGCGATCCGCTTCATCCAGGACGACAACCTGAATCGCGCCCAGGTTAATGTGATTTTGTTTAGCGTAGTCAATCAGTCGGCCGGTGGTGCCGATCAAAATATCGACGCCGCTTTCCAGCACTTTCAGCTGTTTGTCATAGCCGTCGCCGCCATAGGCAAGGCCAAGCTTCAGGCCAGTCGCCTGAGCTAACGGTTCCGCATCAGAGTGAATCTGTACCGCTAACTCGCGGGTTGGCGCCATAATCAAGGCGCGCGGTTGATTCACCTGACGGTTCTCTGGAACCGGGTGAGAAAGTAAATAGTGGAACGTGGACGTCAGAAACGCCATCGTTTTGCCTGTACCGGTTTGCGCCTGCCCTGCAACGTCACGATTCGCCAGAGTCAGCGGAAGTGCCAGTGCCTGAATTGGGGTGCAGTTATGGAACCCTTTATTTTCAAGGGCTTCAATCACCTTAGGGTGCAGGGCGAAGTCGGAAAACTTCTTTTCGGTCAAATGTGTTTTGCTCATAGTGTGGTAGAATATCAGTTTACTATTGCTTTACGAAAGCACATCCGTTGAAATAAACCGGGTGAAATAAAGTCACCCCAAGTTGGTTAATGCTACACCAACAAGGTAGACATAATCCTGTGGAGTTGAACATGAGCGATAAAATTATTCACCTGACTGACGGCAGTTTCGACACGGACGTGCTTCAAGCTGAAGGGTTGATTCTGGTTGATTTCTGGGCAGAGTGGTGTGGTCCATGCAAAATGATCGCCCCGATTCTCGACGAGATCGCTGATGAATATCAGGGCAAAATCACCGTAGCTAAGCTGAACATCGACCAGAACCCGGGCACGGCACCGAAGTACGGCATCCGCGGTATCCCAACCCTGTTGCTGTTCAAAAATGGCGAAGTCGCTGCGACCAAAGTGGGTGCGCTGTCTAAAGGCCAGTTAAAAGAGTTCCTCGACGCCAATCTGGCATAATGGAATCTCAGCCGGTGCGTGCCGCACTTGCATTTTTTTGCGAGCTGCTGGACGCCCGGCGTCACACATGCTAAGTTACCTATGACTTCGCTTTAAACTTGCCCTTAAGTTTGAATCTTTGTATTACCTTAATGCTTCCCGTTCGCTGTCAAATCAACTCTCTTTTACAGCAATCACAACGGACGCATAACCGAATTCGGGCTTATCACCCATTCCGTCTCGTCGTTTCAGTTCTGCGTTTTTCCTATGACCAGGCAGCGATCAGACATGTGTGGTAGCCATTAAACAGGCATGGATGACCCTGCCATACCATTCACGAAACTAAGTTCGAGATTTACCCCGAGTTTAAGAACCCACCATTATGAATCTTACCGAATTAAAGAATACGCCGGTTTCTGAGCTGATTACTCTCGGCGAAAATATGGGGCTGGAAAACCAAGCCCGCATGCGCAAGCAGGACATCATTTTCTCCATCCTGAAGCAACACGCTAAGAGTGGCGAAGATATCTTTGGTGACGGTGTGCTGGAGATACTGCAGGATGGATTTGGTTTCCTCCGTTCCGCAGACAGCTCCTACCTCGCCGGTCCCGACGACATCTACGTTTCTCCCAGCCAAATCCGCCGTTTCAACCTCCGCACAGGGGATACCATCTCCGGTAAGATTCGTCCGCCAAAAGAAGGCGAACGCTACTTTGCGCTGCTGAAGGTTAACGAAGTTAACTACGATAAGCCGGAAAACGCCCGTAGCAAGATTCTGTTCGAAAACTTAACGCCTCTGCATGCAAACTCTCGTCTGCGTATGGAGCGTGGTAACGGTTCTACCGAAGACTTAACCGCACGTGTACTGGATCTGGCTTCGCCAATTGGTCGTGGCCAGCGTGGTCTGATCGTGGCACCGCCAAAAGCCGGTAAAACCATGCTGCTGCAGAACATCGCGCAGAGCATTGCCTATAACCACCCAGACTGTGTACTGATGGTGCTGCTGATCGACGAACGTCCAGAAGAAGTCACCGAGATGCAGCGTCTGGTTAAAGGTGAAGTTGTTGCTTCTACCTTTGATGAGCCGGCTTCTCGCCACGTTCAGGTTGCCGAAATGGTTATCGAGAAGGCGAAACGTCTGGTTGAACATAAGAAAGACGTTATCATTTTGCTCGATTCCATCACGCGTCTGGCTCGTGCCTACAACACCGTTGTTCCGGCATCGGGCAAAGTCCTGACTGGTGGTGTGGATGCGAACGCCCTGCATCGTCCAAAACGCTTCTTCGGTGCTGCACGTAATGTGGAAGAGGGCGGTAGCCTGACTATTATCGCCACCGCGCTTATCGATACCGGCTCTAAAATGGATGAAGTCATCTACGAAGAGTTCAAAGGCACCGGTAACATGGAACTGCATCTGTCCCGTAAGATCGCTGAAAAACGCGTCTTCCCGGCCATCGATTACAACCGTTCCGGTACGCGTAAAGAAGAGCTGCTTACCACGCAGGAAGAGCTGCAGAAAATGTGGATTCTCCGCAAAATCATTCATCCAATGGGTGAAATTGATGCCATGGAATTCCTCATCAATAAGCTGGCGATGACCAAAACAAACGATGACTTCTTCGACATGATGAAGCGCTCGTAAGCAACAAAAACTCGGGGAACGCCACGCTTAGTCGTGGCGTTTTTCGTTTCTGCTCTATACGATATGTACGCGGCTAATTCCTATAGCCAGCTTTATGATGGCAGTGGATACTGCGTCATCATCTTTGATTATTTTGTTTGCCTGTATTATTTGCTGCAGCTTCAGGGAGGAATTTGTGACTAATACCTGTCTTGCAGGGAGATTTAAATATGTTGTTGCGTCTGGTCTTCCATTTTTCCGAGAGCCTGCACTGTGAATCTACTCACCGCTGGAACTGACCTGATCCTCATTTTTTTATTCACTACTGCATTCCTTTTTTGTGCGCGCAAAGCTGCCCGCCGCGTTGGCCTGGTTGATAAACCCAATTTCCGTAAACGCCATCAGGGGACGGTCCCGCTGGTGGGCGGTATTTCCGTATTTGCCGGCGTTTGCTTTACTTTTTTGATCGGCAATTATTATATCCCGCATCTTTGGCTATACCTGTTATGTGCCGGCACGCTGGTACTGGTAGGTGCCCTGGACGATCGTTACGACATTAGCGTGAAAATTCGTGCTGCGGTGCAGGCAATTATTGCGATTGTCATGATGGTCATCGGCAATCTTTACCTTGGTAGCCTCGGCTATATTTTAGGCCCCTGGGAATTGGTGCTGGGGCCTTTTGGTTACTTCCTGACGCTGTTTGCGGTTTGGGCGGCAATCAACGCTTTCAACATGGTGGATGGCATTGATGGGTTGTTGGGGGGACTCTCTTCGGTTTCTTTTGCGGCCATGGGCATCATCCTTCTGCTGGATGGTCAGCACAGCCTGGCGATGTGGTGTTTCGCGATGATCGTTGCCATTTTGCCTTATATCATTTTGAACCTTGGCCTGTTGGGGCGGCGCTATAAAGTTTTTATGGGCGATGCCGGCAGTACGCTGCTCGGTTTTACGATTATCTGGATCCTGCTGGAAACCACCCAGGGTAAAACACATCCTATCAGCCCGGTCACCGCGTTATGGATTATCGCGATTCCGCTGATGGACATGATTGCGATTATGTATCGACGGTTGCGCAAAGGTATGAGCCCGTTCTCCGCGGATCGGCAGCATATTCATCATTTGATCATGCGGGCGGGATTTACCTCAAGGCAGGCTTTTGTGCTGATTACCCTGGCCGCAGCGCTGCTTGCTGGTATCGGCGTTGCCGGTGAATATGTGCACTTTGTTCCAGAATGGCTGATGTTGGCATTGTTCTTGCTAGCATTTGTGCTATACGATTTTTGTATTAAACGAGCCTGGAAAGTCGCTCGTTTTATCAGGCGCCATAAACGTCGCACTCGAAGAAACAACGTAAACATTTAGTCTGACTTGAATTGGGGAAGCGATGAAAGAGCATATGCCAGGTAATTACCCGGTGGTAGAGAACGAGCTGGATATCCGCGGCCTGTTCCGTACGCTGTGGCAGGGCAAATTCTGGATTATCGGAATTGCCTTTGTGTTTGCCCTTATTGCGCTGATTTACACCTTTTTAGCGAAACAAGAGTGGAGTGCAACGGCTATCACTGATCGTCCAACGGTCAATATGCTGGGGGGCTACTATTCTCAGCAACAGTTTCTGCGCAACCTCGATGTGAAAGCGAATATGGCGACGGCGGATCAGCCTTCGGTCATGGACGAAGCCTATAAAGAATTCGTTGTGCAGCTTTCTGCATATGATACCCGTAGGGATTTCTGGCTACAGACGGATTACTACAAGCAGCGTCAGGTCGGTAACAGTAAAGCGGATGCCGCGCTATTGGATGAGATTGTCGACAATATCCAGTACACCCCTGGTGACAGCGCGCGCAATATTAACGACAGCGTCAAACTGATGGCTGAAACCGCTGCAGATGCCAACAATCTTTTACGGCAATACGTTGCTTTTGCAAGCCAGCGCGCGGCTAGCCACCTGAACGAAGAGTTGACCGGGGCCTGGGCGGCCCGTACCGTTCAGATGAAAGCGCAGGTTAAACGGCAGGAGGCTGTCGCGCACTCTATCTACGATCGCAAAGTAAAAAGTATTGAGCAGGCGTTGAAAATCGCTCAACAGCAAAATATCACCCGCAGCGAAACGAATGTTCCCGCAGAAGAACTTCCGGATTCAGAAATGTTCATGCTGGGCCGCCCTATGTTGCAGGCACGCCTGGAAAGCCTTCAGGCCGTGGGCCCTGATTTTGATATCGATTACGATCAAAACCGGGCGATGCTGAACACGCTGAATGTCGGACCAACCGTCGATACTCGTTTCCAAAACTATCGCTATTTACGCACGCCAGAAGAGCCAGTTAAGCGTGACAGCCCTCGTCGTGCATTCCTGCTGATTATGTGGGGTGCGGTTGGGGCACTGGTTGGTGCTGGAGTAGCTTTAGCTCGCCGTCCAAAGACCGCGTAGGCCCTTTATCTTGTGGAGGAGCGATGGAATGCCTCCACTTTATTCAACATAAGAGAATCACCGTGAAAGTATTAACCGTTTTTGGCACGCGCCCGGAAGCTATTAAAATGGCGCCGTTGGTGGATGCGTTGGCAAAAGACGCGTTTTTTGACGCGAAAGTATGTGTAACGGCACAGCATCGTGAGATGTTGGATCAGGTATTACATCTCTTTTCCATTACGCCAGACTATGACTTAAACATTATGAAACCGGGGCAGGGCTTGACGGAAATTACCTGCCGAATTCTGGAAGGGCTGAAGCCTATTTTGGAATCCTTTAAGCCGGACGTTGTTTTGGTTCATGGCGATACAACCACGACCGTTGCTGCAAGCCTTGCTGCCTTCTACCAGCGGATCCCTGTTGGACACGTTGAGGCGGGGTTACGTACCGGTGACCTTTACTCCCCGTGGCCGGAGGAAGCAAACCGTACATTAACTGGACATCTTGCTTCCTGGCATTTTGCACCGACGGAAAACTCGCGTCAGAACCTGCTGAAAGAAAATATCAGCGAACAAAAAATCTTCGTGACTGGCAATAGCGTTATTGATGCCTTGCTCTCAGTGCGAGATCGCGTCCTGACTCAGGAATCTGTACGCCAGGAAATAGAGGCGAAACATCCCTTCCTCGATGCCGGAAAAAAAATGATTCTGGTCACCGGACACCGTCGGGAAAGTTTCGGCGAAGGGTTTGAGCGTATCTGCCACGCGTTGGCAAAAATTGCCGCACAAAACAGCGATGTGCAAATCGTATATCCGGTTCATATGAATCCAAACGTCAGTGAGCCGGTAAGACGAATTTTGGGGCACGTTGATAACGTTGTTTTGATTGAGCCTCAGGAGTATCTGCCGTTTGTTTATCTCATGGATCGCGCCTGGCTTATTTTGACCGATTCCGGCGGGATTCAGGAAGAGGCACCCTCTCTTGGGAAGCCAGTGTTAGTCATGCGTGAAACCACTGAGCGTCCTGAAGCTGTTGCCGCCGGCACTGTGCGGCTGGTGGGGACTGATGAAGAGCGAATTGTGGCAGAGGTCACTCGACTGCTCAGCGATGAGCAAGAATACCAGGCGATGAGCCGTGCCCATAACCCTTACGGGGATGGAGAAGCCTGCCGCCGTATTTTGAATGCCTTAAAACAACATCAGGTGAGATCATGAGTTTTGCCACCATCTCTGTTATTGGCCTTGGTTACATAGGCCTGCCTACCGCTGCCGCGTTTGCCTCCAGCAAGCGAAAAGTCATCGGCGTGGACATTAACCAGCGGGCGGTGGACACCATTAATCGAGGTGAAATTCACATCGTTGAGCCTGATTTAGACAAAGTGGTGAAATCTGCCGTTGAGGGCGGATACCTGAGCGCTACCGTGCAGCCCGTCGAGGCCGATGCTTATCTGATTGCTGTGCCGACCCCTTTTAAGGGCGATCATGAACCCGACATGGTTTATGTGAAAGCGGCTGCAGAATCCATTGCGCCCGTACTTAAGAAAGGGGGGCTTGTCGTGCTGGAATCAACCTCTCCCGTTGGCGCGACGGAGCAAATGGCGGAATGGCTGGCTGCCCTGCGTCCAGATTTGAGCTTCCCTCAACAGGTAGGGGAGCTTGCGGATATCAATATCGCCTATTGCCCGGAACGCGTTTTACCGGGGCAGGTGATGGTTGAGCTTATCAAAAACGATCGCGTCGTTGGCGGTATGACGCCGGTATGTTCTGCCCGTGCAAGCGAGTTGTATAACATTTTCCTTAAAGGCGAATGTATTATCACCAACTCTCGCACAGCCGAAATGTGTAAACTGACGGAAAACAGCTTCCGCGATGTTAATATTGCTTTTGCTAACGAACTCTCGCTGATTTGTGCCGATCAGGGGATTAACGTCTGGGAACTTATCCGCCTGGCCAATCGCCATCCTCGCGTGAATGTGCTGCAGCCTGGGCCCGGCGTTGGCGGCCACTGTATTGCGGTCGATCCATGGTTTATCGTTTCGCAAAATCCGGAGCAGGCTCGTCTTATCCGCACCGCACGTGAAGTGAACGACGGCAAGCCGTTCTGGGTCATTAATCAGGTTAAAGCTGCGATAGCCGATTGCCTGGCTGAAACAGGCCGCCGCGCCAGCGAATTAACCATCGCCTGCTTCGGTCTTGCTTTCAAACCCAACATCGACGATTTACGTGAAAGTCCGGCAATGGAAATTGCCGAGATACTGGCCGAATGGCACAGCGGTAAAACGCTGGTGGTGGAACCCAATATCCACGAGTTACCAGGGAAGCTTGTCGGCCACTGTGAATTAACTTCGGCAGAGGTCGCGCTTGCACAGGCTGACGTGCTGGTGATGCTGGTTGATCATAAAGAATTTAAAGCTGTTCCTGCTGATAAGGTGCATCAGCCGTGGATTGTCGACACCAAAGGCGTCTGGCGGTAACGGATGATGAATCCAATTCACGGCACCCTGGCTCCTCTGGACTGGGAAAATCGTTTCTTTGACGTAAACAGCTGCGCGGTTCGCTTCTCTGAGGAAGCCCCTGCGCTGCAGGAAGATCAGTTAAATACCTGGTCGCGCGTCCAGGCAAAAATTCCCTCTCATCGTACCGACTGGCTGGATGGTCTGCAGCAGCTTGGCTTCCAGCTTGTCGAAGGTGAAGTGGATTTGGCCCTTTCTGTTGGCACGCAAAATGCAAATATTCCCGTCGATATCGCCCAGCCGAATGACATCCCTTCGCTTCGCCAGGCGGCTTCTCAGGTATTCACGCAAAGCCGCTTTCGTACGCCCTGGTATAAGGCCGGGGACAGCGGCCGTTTCTATGCGCAATGGATTGAAAACGCCGTCCTTGGCACGTTCGATCACCAGTGCCTGTTGCGGCAGAACGGCGATGAGCCCCAGGGCTTTGTGACGTTACGGCAGTTAAATGATGTCGAGGCCAGAATTGGCCTGCTTGCTGGACGAGGATTGGGCGAGGAACTGATGGCTGCTGCGCAAGACTGGTGTCGTCAGCGTGGTTTGCAAACCCTGCGGGTGGCAACTCAGGTGAGTAATACCCCCGCGCTGCGTCGCTACATTAAAAGCGGTGCCACCATAGAAAGCACCGCCTTCTGGTTATACAGGTGAAAAAATGATCCCATTTAACGCTCCGCCGGTCGTTGGTACTGAACTTGAATACATGCAGGCTGCTATGGGCAGCGGCAAACTGTGCGGAGACGGGGGATTTACTCGCCGCTGCCAGCAATGGATGGAGCAACGTTTTGGCAGCAAGAAAGTGCTGCTGACGCCGTCTTGTACAGCTTCGCTGGAGATGGCCGCTATCCTGCTGGATATCAAGCCTGGCGATGAAGTGATCATGCCGAGCTACACCTTTGTTTCGACGGCTAATGCCTTTGTGCTTCGAGGGGCCGTCATCGTCTTTGTGGACGTGCGCCCTGATACCATGAACATCGACGAAACAAAAATTGAAGCGGCAATTACTGAAAAAACGCGAGCTATCGTGCCGGTCCATTACGCAGGAGTGGCCTGTGAAATGGATACCATTATGGCCATCGCCAAAAAACATAACCTGTTTGTGGTGGAAGATGCCGCTCAGGGTGTGATGTCGACTTATAAAGGCCGCGCGCTGGGTGCAATTGGCCACATCGGGTGTTTCAGTTTTCATGAGACGAAAAACTATACCGCGGGCGGGGAAGGTGGCGCGACGCTCATTAACGACCCTACTTTAATCGAGCGGGCAGAAATCATTCGTGAGAAAGGCACCAACCGCAGTCAGTTCTTCCGCGGTCAGGTGGATAAATACACCTGGCGTGATATTGGCTCAAGCTACCTAATGGCCGATCTGCAGGCGGCTTATCTTTGGGCGCAGCTTGAAGCGGCAGAACAGATTAACCAGCAGCGTCTGAAGCTGTGGCAAACCTATCACGACGCTCTTTTGCCGTTAGCAAAAGCCGGGCGTATCGAACTTCCGACTATTCCTCAAAATTGCGTGCAGAATGCCCATATGTTCTACATCAAGCTGCGCGATATTGAAGACCGCAGCGCGCTGATTTCCTACCTGAAGGAAGCGGAGATCCTGGCGGTGTTCCACTACATTCCGCTGCATACTTGCCCGGCCGGTGAGAAATTTGGTCGATTCCACGGGGAAGATCGCTTCACCACTCGTGAAAGTGAGCGTTTGCTTCGCCTGCCGCTTTTCTATAACTTGCCGCCAGTGAACCAACGCACCGTCATCAATACGCTGCAAAGCTACTTCGCCTGAGATGTCGTTAGCTAAAGCGTCACTGTGGACCGCCGGGTCCACGCTGGTAAAAATTGGTGCCGGTTTGCTGGTGGTCAAAATGCTGGCCGTTGCCTTTGGCCCTTCTGGGGTGGGGTTGGCCGGTAATTTTCGTCAGATGGTAACCGTGCTCGGCGTGCTTGCTGGTGCGGGTATTTTTAACGGTGTCACCAAATACGTTGCTGAACATCATGACAATCCGGAGCAGTTAAAGCGGGTACTTGGCACCTCCTCGGCGATGGTGTTGGGTTTTTCGTCGCTGCTGGCCGTGATTTTCGTTCTGGCCGCGGGACCGATAAGCCTTGGATTGTTTGGTCATGCGGACTACCAGAACCTGGTGCGTCTGGTGGCACTGGTCCAGATGGGCATTGCCTGGGCAAACCTGTCGCTGGCCATTATGAAGGGGTTTCGCGATGCGGCGGGTAACGCACTTGCGTTAATTGCAGGCAGCGTTATTGGCGTGCTGGCTTATTATGCTTGCTATCGCTTCGGCGGTTACCAGGGGGCGCTGTTAGGTCTCGCGTTGGTCCCCGCTCTGGTCGTCGTTCCTGCGGTGCTTATGCTGGTCAGGCGCGAACATGTTCCGCTGGGCTATTTGAGACCGAGCTGGGATAAGCTGCTGGCCAGCCATCTTGGCAAGTTTACGCTCATGGCGCTGATCACCTCAGTCACGCTTCCCGTGGCCTACGTGATGATGCGAAACCTGCTGGCGGAACATTACAGTTGGGACGAAGTCGGTATCTGGCAAGGGGTAAGCAGTATTTCAGATGCTTATCTGCAGTTTATTACGGCATCTTTTAGCGTTTACCTGTTGCCAACGCTTGCTCGTCTGAAAGAAAAAAGCGCCATCACGCGTGAAATTGTGCGCTCGCTAAAGTTTGTTCTGCCCGCCGTGGCAGCCGCAAGCCTGACAGTCTGGCTGCTGCGTGATTTCGCCATCTGGCTACTGTTTTCGCCAAAATTTATCGCCATGCGTGATTTGTTTGCCTGGCAGCTGGTGGGGGATGTGCTGAAGGTAGGCGCCTATGTGTTTGGCTATTTGGTTATCGCGAAGGCGTCACTGCGCTTTTATATTTTGACTGAAATCAGTCAGTTTATGCTGTTAACCGGCTTTTCGCGTTGGTTAATACCTGCTCATGGTGCGTTGGGCGCGGCTCAGGCTTATATGGCGACCTATATTGTTTATTTTGCGCTCTGCTGTGGCGTATTTCTTATTTATCGTAGACGAGCATGACAACACTGATTCACGTATTGGGATCTGATATCCCGCATCATAATCAGACGGTATTACGTTTTTTTAACGACGTTCTGGCCGCCACGACGCCTCATGCACGAGAATTTATCGTGGTTTCAGAGGATCGCTCTTTGTTGTCCGCTTTTCCGGCGCTGTCGATCTCTCTATGCCCTTCAAAGCAGGCTATTGCCGCAGAAATTGTGGCAAAAGCTCGAGCTAACCGACAGCAGCGTTTCTTTTTTCACGGGCAGTTTAACGGCAGTCTTTGGATTGCCTTGCTAACCGGGGGACTAAAGCCGGAGCAGGTGAACTGGCATATCTGGGGAGCCGATCTTTATGAGGTTTCACGCAGCATCAAATTTCGGCTTTTTTACCAGTTACGCCGTTTTGCCCAAGGCCTAGTTGGGCGCGTTTACGCCACGCGTGGGGATTTAAGCTATTTTCACCAGCGGCACCCACAGGTGCCTGGCGAGCTGCTGTATTTCCCAACGCGTATGGATCCTGGCCTCAATACAATGGCTGTTGATCGGCAACACAGCGGGAAGCTGACGTTACTCGTGGGCAACTCTGGTGACCGCAGCAACCAGCATGTTGATGTACTGAAGGCTATTCATCAGCAATTTGGCGACACGGTGCGCATTGTTGTGCCGATGGGATACCCGACAAATAACGAAGCTTATATTGCAGAAGTAAAGCAGGCTGGCAGCGGTTTATTTAGCCCGGAAAATTTTGACGTGCTGACGGAAAAAATCGAATTCAATGATTACCTCACTCTGCTGCGTCAGTGCGATCTCGGCTATTTTATCTTTGCACGCCAGCAGGGCATCGGCACGCTTTGCTTACTGATTCAGGCCGGGATCCCCTGCGTGCTGAACCGGAAAAATCCTTTCTGGCAAGACATGGTTGAGCAGCATATTCCGGTGCTCTTTACCGAGGATATCCTGGATGAGGCGACGGTGCGGGAAGCTCAGCGCCAGCTACGCTTACTGGATAAACAAAGCATCGCTTTCTTTAACCCTAACTATATCGATGGGTGGCATCGCGCGCTTAGCACCGCGGCTGGAGAGCAAAAATGAGTCTGACGCAATTTGGCGGGTTATTTGTTGTCTGGTTCCTGTCGGTCGGGTTTATCGGATTGTTGACGTATCAAGAGTTTCGCCGCGTGCGCTTTAACTTCAACGTCTTCTTTTCACTGCTTTACCTGTTGACCTTTTTCTTCGGCTTTCCGTTTACCTGTACCCTGGTGTTTCGTTTTGGGGTATCGGTGGTGCCCGCGGACGTGCTGTTGCAGGCTCAGCTCGCGGCGGCCTGTTTCTATGGCATTTACTATGTGACCTATAAAACGCGGCTTAGGGCGAAGGCAGGGCACATGGAGCGGCGTCCGCTATTTACCATGAATCGCGTTGAGACGAACCTGACGTGGCTGATGCTGGTGTTAGTGGCTTTGATCAGCGTCGGCATCTTCTTTGCCCATAACGGCTTCCTGTTGTTTAAGCTGCATTCTTACAGCCAAATTTTCTCCAGTGAAGTGTCAGGCGTAGCGCTTAAGCGCTTCTTCTATTTCTTTATACCAGCCATGCTGGTGGTGTACTTCCTGCGTCAGGACAGCCGGGCCTGGATCTTCTTCCTGGTCAGTACTGTGGGTTTCGGCCTGTTAACGTACATGATTGTCGGCGGGACGCGTGCCAACATCATCATCGCCTTCGCCATCTTCTTGTTTATCGGCATTATTCGCGGGTGGATCTCCCTCTGGATGCTGGCGGCGGCGGGTGTGCTAGGGATCGTCGGGATGTTCTGGCTGGCGCTTAAGCGCTACGGCCTGAACGTCAGCGGTGACGAAGCGTTTTATACCTTCCTTTATTTGACCCGAGATACGTTCTCTCCGTGGGAGAATCTGGGTCTCTTGCTGCAAAATTACGACAAGATTGAATTCCAGGGGCTCGCACCTATTATTCGGGATTTCTACGTATTTATCCCCAGTTGGGTCTGGCCAGATCGTCCTGGCACGGTGCTGAATACCGCGAACTATTTCACCTGGCAGGTACTGAACAACCATTCGGGACTGGCCATTTCCCCAACGCTGATAGGCTCGCTGGTGGTGATGGGCGGCGTGTGGTTTATCCCACTCGGGGCAGTTGTCGTCGGCTTGATTATCCAATGGTTTGACTGGCTGTATGAGCTGGCGAACAGAGAAAGTAATCGCTACAAAGCGGCAATAATCTATGCGTTCTGCTTCGGGGCGATTTTCAATATGATCGTTCTGGCTCGTGAGGGGCTGGACTCTTTTGTTTCACGCGTGGTGTTCTTCCTGGTCATTTTTGGCGCCTGCCTTGTCGTGGCAAAATTACTTTATTGGCTATTTGAAAGCGCGGGGCTTATTCATCAGCGCTTGCGCCGCGTGTCCGCAGTCGACGCGCAAAATGCATGACAAGGATATTCATGAACAACTCTACTGAAGCCCCTTTTTATACTCTTCGTGGTCTTGACCTGTTGGGATGGCGAGATATGCAGCATGCGCTGGATTATCTCTATGCGGGGGGGCGATTGCGCCAGGGGACGTTAGTGGCGATTAATGCTGAAAAAGTGCTGACGGCAGAAGACGATGAGCAAACTCGCGGTCTGATTGCGGCAGCGGAATACAAATACGCCGACGGCATCAGCGTCGTTCGCTCCATCCGGAAAAAATACCCTGAAGCTGTGGTTAATCGCGTAGCGGGGGCCGATCTGTGGGAAGCCTTGATGGTACGGGCGGGTCAGGAAGGGACCCCGGTATTTTTGGTGGGCGGCCAGCCCGACGTTCTTGCGCAGACCGAAGCTAAGCTACGGCAGCTTTGGCAGGTCAATATTGTCGGCAGCCAGGACGGTTATTTTACCGATGCGCAGCGGCCAGCCTTGTTTGAGCGCATTCGTGACAGTGGGGCTGAGCTTGTTACCGTCGCGATGGGCTCGCCACGTCAGGAGATCCTGATGCAGGCGTGTCGGAAGGTCCATCCCCATGCGCTTTATATGGGTGTGGGTGGAACATATGACGTATTTACCGGGCGAGTAAAGCGGGCGCCTAAGGTTTGGCAAAAATTCGGGCTGGAATGGCTATACCGCCTGCTTTCACAGCCGACCCGCATTAAACGGCAACTCAGGCTGCTACGCTATCAGCGCTGGCATCTGACCGGCAAGCTTTAAACCTTTCAACGCGCTCATCCGGGCGCGTTTTGCTTTCTCTGCACGATTTTCAACCAGACTTATTCCAGTTTGTTACGCAGTTATTTGTAATTTTGTAAAAAATACGGAACCATTGCGCCCACTCGATGCAGTGCCGTAGTGATGTTGCGCCAGCAAATCTCTTGCCGACGCTGCATGGCCTGTTATTGAGTCTGGCAACAACCAAACACAATAACCGGTAAAAACCGGAGTAAAGCAAACACAATACAGAGGATTTATGGCAGAGAAAAAAGCAGAGCTGCAGCGCGGGCTGGAAGCTCGACACATCGAACTTATCGCCCTGGGAGGGACCATTGGTGTTGGCCTGTTTATGGGCGCCGCCAGTACCCTCAAATGGGCCGGACCGTCGGTACTGCTGGCGTACATTATTGCGGGCCTGTTCGTGTTCTTTATTATGCGTTCAATGGGAGAAATGTTGTTCCTTGAACCCGTAGCCGGGTCGTTTGCCGTCTATGCGCACCGCTATATGAGCCCCTTTTTCGGCTATCTGACGGCCTGGTCTTACTGGTTTATGTGGATGGCGGTTGGCATCTCCGAAATTACAGCGATTGGCGTCTACGTCCAATACTGGTTCCCGGATCTTCCTCAGTGGCTGCCCGCCATTTTTGCCGTAGGGCTTGTGGCGCTGGCAAACCTTGCGGCAGTGCGCCTTTACGGGGAAATCGAGTTCTGGTTTGCAATGATTAAAGTGACAACCATCATCGTGATGATTGTCGTTGGCCTGGGCGTTATCTTTTTCGGTTTTGGAAATCATGGTCAGGCGACTGGCTTTAGCAACCTTACAGAGCACGGCGGCTTCTTTGCCGGCGGCTGGAAAGGATTCCTGACCGCGTTGTGTATTGTTGTGGCTTCCTATCAGGGCGTGGAGTTAATTGGTATTACCGCCGGCGAAGCTAAGAACCCGCAGGTCACCTTACGCAGTGCCGTAGGGAAAGTGCTGTGGCGTATTCTGATTTTCTATGTGGGCGCGATTTTCGTTATCGTCACTATTTTCCCATGGAACCAAATCGGCACTACAGGTAGCCCGTTTGTACTGACCTTCGCGAAAATAGGCATCACCGCGGCGGCAGGGATTATTAACTTTGTTGTTTTGACGGCGGCATTGTCTGGCTGTAACAGCGGTATGTACAGCTGTGGGCGTATGCTGTATGCCCTGGCGAAAAACCGCCAGCTCCCGGCCAAAATGGCGAAAGTTTCCCGTAGCGGCGTGCCTGTCGTTGGGGTAGCTGTTTCTATCGGTATTCTGCTGCTCGGTTCTTGTCTGAATTACATCATTCCAAATCCGCAGCGCGTTTTCGTTTATGTCTACAGCGCCAGCGTATTACCGGGCATGGTGCCGTGGTTTGTGATCCTGATTAGCCAGATTCGCTTCCGTAAGGCGCACCGGGAAGCCATTGCCAGCCACCCGTTCCGATCTATTTTATTCCCGTGGGCTAACTACCTGACCATGGCGTTCCTGGCGTGTGTGCTTGTGGGGATGGGCTTGAATGAAGATACGCGAATGTCGCTGACGGTCGGCGTTGTTTTCCTGGCTGCGGTGACGTTGGTTTATAAGGTGTTTGGCCTGAATAAGCATGCCGTTAGTGAAAAACTGAACGGATAAGCATCAGGATGCACAAAGCATAACCAAACGCGCAGTTTTGCGAGTATTTTATTGAAATAAGCACTAGACAGCTGAGCACGAAGCCCGTATTATCCGACCCCGCAACGGCGCTACGCGCCCGTAGCTCAGCTGGATAGAGCGCTGCCCTCCGGAGGCAGAGGTCTCAGGTTCGAATCCTGTCGGGCGCACCATTTATTATAATGGCGCTAGAGCTGCGGTGGTATCATGTACCGCGTGAAAGTTTTACAGTGGTGGCTATAGCTCAGTTGGTAGAGCCCTGGATTGTGATTCCAGTTGTCGTGGGTTCGAGTCCCATTAGCCACCCCATTAATTTAGATGTATGCGAAGGTGGCGGAATTGGTAGACGCGCTAGCTTCAGGTGTTAGTGTTCTTACGGACGTGAGGGTTCAAGTCCCTCTCTTCGCACCACACCTAAATTAATAAGCAGTATTTCGGCGAGTAGCGCAGCTTGGTAGCGCAACTGGTTTGGGACCAGTGGGTCGGAGGTTCGAATCCTCTCTCGCCGACCAAATTTTAAAAGCCCTTCTGAAGAAGGGTTTTTGCTTTCAGCCCGGAGCCCTAATAAGCTTTTGATGTGTTGAAAGCAGCAGTAAAAGCAGTATTTCGGCGAGTAGCGCAGCTTGGTAGCGCAACTGGTTTGGGACCAGTGGGTCGGAGGTTCGAATCCTCTCTCGCCGACCACTTTAGAAAAGGCCAGCTTTCGAGCTGGCCTTTTTGCATCTGAAACTTACAGAGGATGAGAACCTTCGAAGGAGGTTTGAGCCGAGCGTAGCGAGACAACGTTGCTTCAGCAACGGCCCGCAGGGGAATAATCCTCTCTCGCCGACCACTTTAGAAAAGGCCAGCTTTCGAGCTGGCCTTTTTGCATTTGAAGCTTACAGAGGATGAGAACCTTCGAAGGAGGTTTGAGCCGAGCGTAGCGAGGCAACGTTGCTTCAGCAGCGGCCCGTAGGGGATGTCTCCCCTCGCAAATTCCCGCGGTCGCAAACCCACCCTTGTCATTCTGCCGCTGAAATTGTCGCCTGGGTGCGACAATCGGGTGATTTTGTGTCTTCAAATGGAGACATTTAATCTCATGTTTTTATTTGGTTTTTTTATTTAAGCCACAGTTTGTCTCCTGGAGGAGACAATTCATTTCTGCCGGTGCAGGCCGGCGGGAAAGCCCGGGGGAGAAAGCTTTGCGGTGCTAATACTATGAAAATACTAATTTTGGTAGTTGAGTCCGTTTCTGCATGCAAACCTGGCATGTATTGTGCAATAATACCTGCGTAGATGCTCATTCCACTTCTTATGTTTGCTTCGGCTTCATAAACCAAGGAATGACGCAGAGCCGATTACGGTGCTTATCGTCCACCGATAGATGTCGCCCCCATGGGGTCTCATCGAACACCCTGGACATAACGTTGAGTGAAGCACCACTTAGTTGTCAAACAGACCTGTTTTAACACCTGCCCTGCGGCAGGTGTTTTTTTTTGCGTGGGAAAAAGAAAAGGGCGGTAGAGCTCCGCCCTGATGATCAGCTGTTAGAGGGAGTTTGCAGCGTGAGCAACAGACCGTCACGACGCATGAGGGCGGCTTCTTCAGGCTTATGTAATTTGTCTAGAGAGTCTGCCAGCCAGGCGTAATCGTAGGCATCCGGGCGCTGTTTAATGGCCTCACGGAATGCATCACATGCCTGCTGCCATTCACCGTGTTTCATCAGCAGCTGGCCAAGCGTACTCTGCAGTAAAGGGCGATCGCCTTGCGTTTTGATCTGCTGGCGCAATGCTTTCTCTAACTGCTCTGGGTTACCTGACTTCAGACGCGGCATCAGCAATACCAGACGATCGTCATACTGGCGCTTCAGCCCGTCAAGGATGATCTCCTGGGCGGCGTCGTGATCATCGCACTCAATAAGATGCTCTGCCATGGCGACCTGCAGCGTGGTCTGGTGGCGCGTTTTACGGCTTTGATTACGCCACCAGGTTTTGAGGCCTTCGTTACCCTGTCCGGCCATCGCCTGATCCATAAGGCCGATCCACGCCTGCTGTTGCAGCGCATCGCGGTGGGCTTCATCCCCAATCTGCACTTTTTCCATGGCCGGCAGAATATCCAGCAGGGAACTCCATGCGCCGGTTCGCAGGTAAGCTTGCTCGGCCAGGCGAAGTACTTCAGGATGGCGCGGCGCAATTTCCAGAAGCTTATCAATGCCGTGGCGTGCGGCGTGGTTTTCATTGCGGGCAAGCTGCAGGCGAACGCGAGTGATTTCGACCGGAAGCTGATCGCTATCCGCCAGTTCGGCGGCGCGCTCTAAATGCTGGTTTGCACGAATTTCATCCCCGCGTTGCTGGGCGGCTTCGGCAGCCAGCAAGTAATTAACCACCGGCTGTTCGGCGTGATCGGCATTCTTACTCATCAGCTTCTCAACCTGCTGATAATCGCCTTCGGCCAGTTTCAACAATGCGGCTTTGGTCTGTTTGCGGGCGCGGCTGCGTTTGCGGCCCAGGAACCACCCACGGGTACGGGCACCGGTACGGAAAATGCGGCGCAATACCCATTCGATGGCGAACAACACCAGCATGGTCAGGATCAGAATAATGACTAATCCGGTCACGCTGGTTTCAATGTTGTAGTTATCGGTCTGAATTAAAACATAGCCCTGATGGCCTGCCAGCATTGGGCCCAGCACGATGCCCGCAATCAGCAGCAGGAAGAGCAATAAGACTTTAATCATATTTATTCCCCCTGACTTACGGCAGGTGCCGGCTGAGCGGGGGCCGCTTCTGGCTGCGCATCATTGGCCGCAGGACTTGCCGGCTGAGCAAGCAAATTGCGAACCCGAGTCTGCATCAGCTTTTCAAGCAGGGCCTGGCTTTGCAGCGTTTGCGGAATATCCATATGAATACTTTGCTGGCTCAGGCCATCAAGCTCTTCAAGGAACGCTTTGGTGGCGGAATCATTGGTGTCGTAGTAGGCGCGAACCCACGTTGAAACGTTATCCAGCGCCTGCTTGTAAGTGTCTTCCTGATGGCGTGGCACCGCCTGCGCGGCGACTAGCAGGCGGGAGCGGATGTTTTCGCGCAGGTAGATATCCTGATTCGGCGCCAGGAGCGGAACCGCGGTTTCATCGCGGCGGCGGATAGTAATAAAGCTATCCATAAAGCTGTGCCAGCTTTTCACCAGATTTTGGCGCCATTCGGTAATCGTACCTGACAACTCGCTGCTGTCAGAATCCATCGGGGAATCATCGCTGTCGTTGTCGGCCAGACGCAAATTATCCAGGCCGTTAGAGAGCTGATTGAGCTTGAGGATAATTCCGTCGTAGTCGACCTGTGTTACCGTAGACAGCGTAGAGATATCGTCTGTCAGTGCGCGGCGAGCGGTGATCAAACTTGGATCGTTCATATCTGCCAGGCTGGCGTCAGCGCTTTTCAATAGCGCAGCGGCCGTGGTGACATCCTGATCGCTCCATAGCTTGCGGCCGGCCAGTTTCACAAGGAAATCGGCCTGTGCCAGCAGCCAGGTTTTGGAATCGCTACCGGAAATTGTCGCGACTTTTTGCTGCACTTCGTCCAGATGACGTGCCAGCGCTGCCTGCTGTTTGCTGGCGTCGCTAAGTGCGGTCGTCTGCTGTTTTAGCGCCGCTTCAAATTCACTTTTTTGTTCTTCTTGCTGTTTTTGCAGGGCAATCAGCTGATTTGCCAGCGCATCGCTGGTGGCCGTCTGAGTGGACGCCTGATGCTTACCATAGCTATAAAGTCCGCCACCTAATGCCAGGGCAATGGCAATCGCGATGGCCCCCAGCGCAATACCGGCAATGCCGGAACGATTTTTCTTCGTCACGGGCTCGGCGTGTGATGGCGTCTCCGCCGCGGGTGTGGTTTCCTCAACTATGGCGGAGGAAGTATTTTGTTCCGTCATTGTGGCGTCCTGTTATTGTTAGGTGTGTTGTAACGCGCGAAGCAGCGCGTCATTGTCCGCATTCGCGGCGACCCGAATATTCTGCCAACCCAATGTCCTGGCAAGCCTTGCCAAACGCTCGCTGACAACAAGTAACTCACAGCGAAGTAACCAGTTCTCGCGATACCAGTCAGGCGTAAGCGTATAAAGCTGCTGTAGCATTTCGCCGCTGGTCACGACCAGCGTTGAGATCCCCCGGGCGTGCCAACGGTGGGCTTCTTCTGTTCCATCGTAAATAATAGCGCTTCGCTGATAGCATTCGCAGAAGCTAACTTCTGCACCTCGCGCTTCCAGCGTTTCGCCCAACAGTTCACGCCCGCCATTACCACGTAAAATCAATGCGCGCTTACCAGCAACATTTTGTAATTCAGGTAATTGTAGCAAGATTTCGCTGGTTTCCCGATCTTGTGGGTAACGAATAGGAATATGGCTGACGGTATGGAAAGCCAGCGCTGTCGTTCTGCCGATGGCGAACCAACTGAGATTGCCCGGCCACGGGATGCCGTTACGGCGCAAAAGTGGGGCGGCATAGTCAATGACGTGCTGTGAGAGGACAAAGACCAGATCGCCTGGCGCGAGCGCCGCAAGCTGGGCCGGAAGCTGCGATAGTTGCCGGCCGGGCGAGAACTCGATAAGCGGGAAGCTGTAAGCCACCTGCCCGAGTGTGCGCAGTCGGCTCACTAACTCTTCCCCGGCTGGGGAGGGGCGGGTGACGAGGATCGTCATGCGGGAGCGTCTCCATCATAAACGTCGGCGAGGATTTCCCTTGCGCCGTTATTCAACAGCTCTTCAGCCAGTGAAACACCCATGGCCACGGCATCTTCTGGCTTACCTCGACGTTCACCACGAACCATAATGGAACCGTCCGGCGCGCCAACTAATGCGCGCAGCCAAAGCTCGTTATCTTTCAGCTCTGCATAGCTGCCGATCGGCACCTGACAGCCACCTTCAAGGCGCATATTCATCGCACGTTCGGCGCTCACGCGAACGGCGGTTTCATGGTGATTCAACGGTGCGAGCAGTGCTTTGGTGCGTTCATCGTCCAGGCGACATTCGATGCCGACGGCGCCCTGGCCGACTGCGGGTAAAGACACTTCCGGCGGTAAGGCGTAACGAATGCGATCCTGCATCTCAAGGCGGTTTAGCCCGGCAACGGCAAGAATAATGGCATCGTATTCGCCTTTATCCAGTTTACCAAGGCGGGTGCCAAGATTGCCGCGCAGGGAACGAATCACCAGATCTGGACGCTGCTCGGCTATCTGACACTGACGGCGCAGGCTTGAGGTGCCCACAATGCTGCCGGCAGGCAACTCATCCAGCGTTTGATAATGATTGGAAACAAAAGCGTCGCGGGGATCGTCGCGCTCGCAGATGGTGACCAGCCCCAGACCTTCAGGGAATGCCACCGGCACATCTTTCAGGGAATGGACGGCGATATCCGCGCGCCCGTCCAGCATTGCCAGCTCCAGCTCTTTAACGAACAGCCCTTTGCCGCCGACTTTGGCAAGCGGCGTATCCAGCAGGACGTCGCCACGGGTGACCATTGGCACCAGTTCAACGGTGAGCTGCGGGTGAAAAGCTTCAAGACGTTGCTTAACATAATGTGCTTGCCAGAGTGCAAGGGGACTTTGGCGAGTGGCAATTCTGAGTATATTGTCTAACATGCTTGTTACCGTAATTATCGTCCACTGACCATCCTACCACTCTTAGCGGAAGGCTGTCAGGTTCGGCGGTTTTTCCGGCAACAGAGGGACGTGATTCGTATTATGGAAGAAACAGCCTGTGGCCAGGGCATCTACCACTTTGGTAGCGCATCTTTCTTTACGGTCAACAGGCAAGGTGTTAAATTGATCACGTTTCCAGCAATTGCTGTCCCGATCGTTTATAATAATGGGGACAACAACCAGGAAACGGGTTTTTTCGTAATACTGAAACCATCAGGCGATACGTCTTGTACCTCTATATTGAGACACTTAAACAGAGACTGGATGCCATCAACCAACTGCGCGTAGATCGTGCGCTTGCTGCTATGGGGCCTGCCTTCCAACAGGTCTACAGTCTACTGCCAACGTTATTACATTATCATCACCCGCTGATGCCGGGTTACCTTGACGGTAACGTTCCCCGCGGCATTTGCCTCTACACGCCTGATGAAACCCAACGCCACTACCTGGACGAACTCGAACTGCAGCGCGGTATGCCGCCTCAGGAGACGCCAGCGGGCGAACTGCCGATCACCGGCCTCTATTCTATGGGCAGCACCTCCTCCGTGGGGCAGAGCTGCTCTTCTGACCTTGATATCTGGGTTTGCCACCAGGCCTGGCTCGATAACGACGAGCGCCAACTGCTGCAGCGCAAATGTAGCCTGCTGGAAAGCTGGGCGGCCTCCCTTGGCGTTGAGGTCAGTTTCTTCCTGATTGATGAAAACCGCTTCCGCCACAACGAAAGCGGCAGCCTGGGCGGCGAAGACTGCGGTTCTACCCAGCATATCTTGCTGCTGGACGAATTTTACCGTACTGCGGTACGTCTGGCCGGGAAGCGCATTCTGTGGAACATGGTGCCGGGCGATGAAGAAGAGCATTACGACGATTACGTGATGAGCCTCTATGCGCAGGGTGTCCTGACGCCGAACGAGTGGCTAGATCTCGGTGGATTAAGTTCACTGTCTGCTGAAGAGTACTTTGGCGCCAGCCTGTGGCAGCTCTATAAAAGCATCGACTCGCCGTATAAAGCCGTGCTGAAAACGCTGCTGCTGGAGGCGTATTCCTGGGAATATCCGAACACGCGCCTGCTGGCAAAAGACATTAAACAGCGCCTGCACGACGGCGAAATTGTCTCCTTTGGCCTCGATCCGTACTGCATGATGCTGGAACGCGTCACCGAGTACCTGACGCAAATCGAAGATCATGCGCGTCTGGACCTGGTTCGCCGCTGTTTCTATCTGAAAGTTTGCGAAAAACTTTCCCGTGAGCGCGCCTGTGTTGGCTGGCGCCGCGAAGTCCTTAGTCAACTGGTGAAGAGTTGGGGCTGGGACGAAGCGCGTCTGGCGATGCTGGACAACCGTGCAAACTGGAAAATCGACCAGGTCCGCGAGGCGCACAACGAACTGCTCGACGCGATGATGCAAAGCTACCGCAATCTGATCCGCTTTGCGCGCCGCAACAATCTGAGTGTGTCCGCCAGTCCGCAGGACATCGGCGTGTTAACGCGTAAGCTGTACGCTGCGTTTGAAGCGCTGCCGGGCAAAGTCACGCTGGTAAACCCGCAGATTTCCCCGGATCTGTCTGAACCGAACCTGACCTTTATCCATGTGCCGCTTGGCCGTGCGAACCGCTCTGGCTGGTATCTCTACAACCGTGCGCCGAACATGGACTCTATCGTCAGCCATCAACCGCTGGAATATAACCGTTATCTTAATAAGCTGGTGGCGTGGGCCTACTTTAACGGCCTGCTGACCTCGCGTACCCGCCTGTTTATTAAGGGCAACGGTATTTGTGATTTACCGAAGCTGCAGGAGATGGTGGCGGATGTCTCCCATCACTTCCCGCTGCGGCTCCCGGCACCGACGCCAAAAGCGTTGTATAGCCCGTGCGAGATTCGCCATCTGGCGATTATCGTCAACCTTGAATATGACCCGACGGCCGCCTTCCGCAATCAGGTTGTGCATTTCGATTTCCGTAAGCTGGATGTGTTCAGCTTCGGCGAGCAGCAGCAGTGCCTGATTGGCAGCGTTGACCTGCTGTATCGCAACTCGTGGAACGAAGTGCGTACCCTGCACTTTAACGGCGAGCAGGCGATGATCGAGGCATTGAAAACCATTCTTGGGAAAATGCACCAGGACGCCGCACCGCCAGATAGCGTGGAAGTCTTCTGCTACAGCCAGCACCTGCGTGGCCTGATCCGCACTCGCGTACAGCAGTTGGTGTCTGAATGCATCGAGTTCCGCCTTTCCAGCACGCGCCAGGAGCCGGGCCGCTTTAAAGCGCTGCGCGTCTCCGGGCAGACATGGGGCCTGTTCTTCGAGCGTTTGAATGTCTCGGTACAAAAACTGGAAAACGCCGTTGAGTTTTATGGTGCCATCTCGCACAACAAGCTGCATGGCCTGTCGGTGCAGGTTGGCACTAACCAGGTACAGTTGCCGGCGGTCGTGGATGGCTTTGCCAGTGAAGGGATTATTCAGTTCTTCTTTGAAGAAGCCAGTGAAGACCAGGGCTTCAACATCTATATCCTGGATGAAAGCAACCGGGCGGAAGTTTATCATCATTGCGAAGGCAGCAAAGAAGAGCTGGTGCGCGACGTGAGCCGCTTCTACTCCTCGTCCCACGATCGTTTTACCTACGGCTCAAGCTTCATCAACTTCAACCTGCCGCAGTTCTATCAGATTGTGAAAACGGATGGGCGGGTGCAGGTCATTCCGTTCCGCACCCAGTCACTCACAACAGCCGCGCCGGTTAATCAGGACGACAACTCAGCGCCGCTGCTGCAGCAGTACCAGCCGTAATCAGCGGAAGCTAACCGCTTCACCTGCCTGCTGCGTGCTCGCTTCTTCCAGCAACTGCCAAAACTCTGCGCCGCTACGGTCGCATATCCATTCGTCACCTTTCAGGTTGAAATGGTAGCCGCCGCTTTTGGTGGCCAGCCACACCTGATGCAAAGGCTCCTGGCGGTTGATAATGATTTTGCTGCCGTTTTCAAAGCTGATGGTCAGTACGCCACCGTTGATCTCACAATCAATATCGCTATCGCCGTCCCAGTCGTCCAGGCGCTCTTCAATCGTGCGCCACAGGTTATCGGCTAAAAGGTGAAATTCGCTGTCGTTCATGTCTGCTTCCTGTTGGGATTTCAGGGCAGTATAAGAGCATCGCCGGTAATTAGAAACTGCGGCTCAGGGATCATTCAGGGCCGTAATACTCATCCGTTTTATCTGTGCCACCTTTTGAAAGACAACCTGCGTCAGCGATGAGAAGGGCCAGGTAGCAGCGATTATTTTCTTGCCCGATTTACTGCCAGGTGATTTTCAGCGGTCTGGGTGATGAAGAGTATTGCTTTTCAGGGTTCACCTGCGATGATAGACGGCAGAATAGTGAATCACAGGCTACCCGATAATGAAGAAGATTTTCTGCCCTCTAGCTTTGGCACTGATGCTCGTCAGCCTCACCGGCTGCGGCCTGAAGGGGCCTCTTTATTTCCCTCCGGCTGATAAAAAAGCGACGCCGACAACGCACAGCGCAACCCAAGAACAACCTGTCCAGACGGCACCCGTCCGCAACAGTCGCGGCATTGATGATGCGCCGACTCAGGTTGTTTACTAGCTAAATCGTGCTTTGTAACCGCGCTAATGGAGCAGAAGATGCAGTTCTCTAAAATGCATGGCCTTGGTAATGACTTTATGGTCGTCGACGCGGTGACGCAGAATGTTTATTTCTCTCCGGAGCTGATCCGTCGGCTTGCGGATCGTCATCTTGGCGTCGGCTTCGATCAGTTGCTGATCGTTGAGCCTCCCTACGATCCCGATCTCGACTTTCATTACCGGATCTTTAACGCCGATGGCAGTGAAGTTTCCCAGTGTGGTAACGGCGCGCGCTGTTTTGCCCGCTTTGTGCGCCTGAAAGGGCTGACCAATAAGCGTGAAATTCGCGTCAGTACCGCCAATGGCAGAATGGTACTGAGCGTGACGGAGGATGAGATGGTTCGCGTCAATATGGGCGAGCCTAACTTCGAACCGTCCCAGGTGCCGTTCCGGGCAAACAAAGCAGAAAAGACCTATATTATGCGTGCCGCCGAACAAACCATTATGTGCGGCGTCGTTTCAATGGGGAACCCGCATTGCGTCATTCAGGTCGATGACATCGAAACCGCCGCGGTTGAAAGCCTGGGCCCAGTGATGGAAAGCCATGAACGCTTCCCTGAGCGAGCCAACATCGGCTTCATGCAGGTGGTGAGCCGCGAACACATTCGCCTGCGCGTTTACGAACGCGGTGCGGGCGAAACTCAAGCCTGCGGCAGCGGCGCCTGTGGCGCAGTGGCGGTTGGAATTCAACAAGGATTACTGGCGGAGCAGGTACGCGTTGAGCTACCTGGCGGCCGTCTTGATATCGCCTGGAAAGGGCCAGGGTCACCGCTTTACATGACCGGCCCGGCGGCCCACGTCTATGATGGATTTATACATCTATGAAGAATGCCGAGGAACAGCAAGAAGCCCTTCTTGAGCTTAACGATGTCGCGGTTGCCGAATACTTACAGCGCAACCCTGATTTCTTTATTCGCAATGCCCACCAGGTGGAGAGCATGCAGGTTCCTCACCCGGTGCGCGGCAGCGTTTCGCTGGTGGAGTGGCATATGGCCCGCAGCCGTAACCACATCAATCACCTCGAAGAGAACATGACGCTGCTGATGGAGCAGGCGAGCGCCAACGAAGGTCTGTTCTATCGGCTACTGAAGCTTCAGGGGCGACTGGCTTCGGCTTCCAGCCTGCAGGAAATGCTGAACCGGCTGCATCGCTGGGCGCGGGACATGGGTCTTGCCGGGGCGAACATCCGGCTTTTTGCTGACCGCTGGCGTATCGGCGCTCCGTCAGACTTCACGCATCTCGCGCTGAACCGCCCGGCTTTTGAGCCGCTGCGTATTCAGCGTCTTGGCGAAAGCCAGCACTACCTCGGCCCGCTTAATGGCCCGGAACTTTTGTTGGTCTTGCCGCAGGCAAAAGCCATTGGTTCCGTTGCCCTGTCGCTGATGGGCAACGAGGGCGATCTTGGTGTTCTGCTGTTCAGTAGCCGCGACCCGCAACATTATCAACAGGGGCAGGGCACGCAGCTGCTGCACGAGCTGGCGCTGATGCTGCCGGACTTGCTGGAGCGTTGGATTGAACGGGCATGACCACTTCCGTATTAACGCCTCACGTTGATGGTTTTCTGCGATACCTCAAGGTTGAGCGTCAGCTCAGCCCGCTCACTCTCCTGAACTACCAGCGCCAGCTCACGGCGATTATTCACATTGCCGAAGAGATGAAGCTCACCAGTTGGCAGCAATGCGATGCCGCCGCCGTGCGTTCACTGGCCGTGCGTAGCCGCAGGGCTGGCCTACAGGCCTCCAGCCTCGCATTAAGACTTTCGGCACTACGCAGCTTTTTCGACTGGATGGTCAGCCAGGGAGAGCTAAAGGCGAACCCGGCCAAAGGCATCACCACGCCAAAAGCCGGTCGGCATTTGCCTAAAAACATTGAAGTCGATGATGTGAATCATCTGCTGGATATCGATCTGAACGATCCGCTGGCGGTACGCGATCGGGCAATGCTGGAAGTGATGTACGGCGCTGGCCTGCGTCTTTCCGAACTGGTGAATATGAATTGCAGTCATATAGATCTTTCTACCGGAGAGGTCTGGGTGATGGGGAAAGGGAGCAAAGAGCGCCGCGTACCCGTTGGCCGGGGCGCAGTGACCTGGGTTGAACACTGGCTGGATCTGCGCGAGCTATTTGGCCCGGACGACGATGCGTTATTCCTGGCGAAGACGGGAAAGCGAATATCCGCCCGCAATGTGCAAAAGCGGTTTGGCGAATGGGGTATCAAGCAGGGGCTAAGCAGCCATGTGCATCCCCATAAGCTGCGTCACTCGTTTGCCACCCACATGCTGGAATCTAGCGGCGATTTGCGCGCCGTTCAGGAACTGCTTGGGCACGCTAACCTGTCCACTACGCAAATCTATACCCATCTCGACTTTCAACATTTAGCCTCGGTGTATGATGCCGCGCATCCACGCGCCAAACGGGGGAAATCGTAATGCATTTTTACCGCCCGCTCGGGCAAATTGCTGCTCTGACGTTCGATCTCGACGATACGCTTTATGATAACCATCCGGTGATCCTGCGCACCACTCAGGAGTCGCTGGCCTTTGTGCAGAATTATCACCCAAAGCTCAGCGCGTTTACTGCCCTGGATTTTCACCGCAGCCGTGAAGCGCTTCGCGTGAAAGAGCCGGACATTTATCATGATGTCACCGAATGGCGTCGCCGTGCCGTCGAGCAAATGATGCTGGATGCCGGACTTAGTGCGGAAGAGGCCTTTACCGGTGCCGGTGCCGCCATGGAGAACTTCGCAAAATGGCGCAGCCGCATCGACATCCCACAGGAAACGCACGACACGCTGGCAAAGCTTGCTAAAAAATGGCCGCTGGTGGCGATCACCAACGGTAACGCAGAGCCGCACCTCTTCGGGCTGGATAACTACTTCGAATTCATCCTGCGGGCCGGGCCGGACGGGCGGGCTAAACCTTTCAGCGATATGTATCATACCGCTGCGCAGCGTTTAGGTGTGCCGCTGGAGCAAATCCTGCATGTCGGCGATGACCTGACCACCGATGTGGCCGGTGCCGTGCGCTGCGGAATGCAGGCCTGCTGGATTAACCTGCGCGAAGGCGACCTGATGCGGATAGATGACAGCCGTTTGTTGCCGCATCTGGAGATTTCGCGGTTGGCATCCCTCACCGCGCTGATATAATCAGCAGCAACTCTGTACAAATTTCCAGTAGTTGGCTGAGCCAACTCTTTCTCTTTTTCGGCGGTGCCAATGGACGTTTCTTACCTGCTCGACAGCCTCAACGACAAACAGCGCGAAGCGGTTGCCGCCACGCGCAGCAATATGCTGGTGCTGGCCGGGGCGGGCAGTGGTAAGACACGTGTGCTTGTGCACCGCATTGCGTGGTTGATGACGGTCGAAAACTGCTCGCCTTACTCGATCATGGCGGTGACCTTTACCAACAAAGCGGCGGCGGAAATGCGCCACCGCATCGGTCAACTGATGGGCACCAGCCAGGGCGGGATGTGGGTGGGTACCTTCCACGGCCTGGCACACCGTCTGCTGCGCGCGCACCATATGGACGCCAATCTGCCGCAGGACTTTCAAATCCTCGACAGCGAAGATCAACTGCGCCTGCTGAAGCGCCTGATTAAAGCGATGAACCTGGACGAGAAGCAGTGGCCGCCGCGCCAGGCGATGTGGTACATCAACGGCAAAAAAGACGAGGGCTTGCGTCCGCATCACGTTGAAAGCTACGGTAACCCGGTGGAGCAAACCTGGCAGAAGGTATACCAGGCCTATCAGGAAGCCTGCGACCGCGCCGGGCTGGTGGATTTTGCTGAGCTGTTGCTGCGCGCCCACGAACTGTGGCTGAACAAACCACATATCCTGAATCACTATCGCGAGCGTTTCACCAACATCCTGGTGGACGAATTCCAGGACACCAACAGCATTCAGTATGCGTGGATCCGCCTGCTGGCCGGGGACACCGGCAAAGTGATGATCGTCGGCGATGATGACCAGTCGATCTACGGCTGGCGCGGGGCGCAGGTTGAAAATATCCAGCGCTTCCTGAATGACTTCCCGGGGGCACAAACGATTCGTCTGGAGCAAAACTACCGCTCGACGAACAACATTCTGAACGCGGCCAACGCCCTGATTGCCAATAACTCTGGCCGCCTTGGTAAAGAGCTCTGGACCGACGGCAGCGACGGCGAACCTATCTCAATCTATTGCGCTTTCAACGAACTGGACGAAGCCCGTTTCGTGGTTAACCGCATTAAAACCTGGCAGGAAAACGGCGGTGCGCTGGAGCAATGTGCCATTCTGTACCGCAGCAACGCCCAGTCGCGCGTGCTGGAAGAGGCGCTGCTGCAGGGCAGTATGCCGTATCGTATTTACGGCGGGATGCGCTTCTTCGAACGTCAGGAAATCAAAGACGCGCTCTCCTATCTACGCCTGATGGCCAACCGCAACGACGATGCTGCCTTTGAACGCGTGGTGAATACGCCAACCCGCGGTATCGGTGACCGCACGCTCGACGTCGTGCGACAGACCGCGCGTGACCAGCAGCTAACGCTGTGGCAATCTTGCCGCCTGCTGCTGCAGGAAAAAGCACTGGCTGGTCGTGCGGCCTCCGCGCTGCAGCGCTTTATGGAGCTGATTGACGCGCTCGCCCATGAAACTGCGGATATGCCGTTGCACGTCCAGACCGACCGGGTAATTAAAGATTCAGGCCTGTTCATCATGTATGAGCAGGAGAAAGGCGAGAAAGGCCAGACCCGAATTGAGAACTTAGAAGAGCTGGTGACGGCCACGCGCCAGTTCAGCTACAACGACGAAGACGAAGATCTGATGCCGCTGCAGGCGTTTCTCTCCCATGCCGCGCTGGAAGCGGGGGAAGGCCAGGCAGATACCTGGCAGGATGCCGTGCAACTCATGACGCTGCACTCGGCCAAAGGTCTGGAGTTCCCACAGGTATTTATCGTGGGGATGGAGGAAGGCATGTTCCCGAGCCAGATGTCCCTCGACGAGGGTGGGCGCCTGGAAGAAGAGCGCCGTCTGGCCTACGTGGGCGTAACCCGCGCAATGCAAAAGCTGACGCTGACCTATGCGGAAACGCGCCGCCTGTATGGGAAAGAAGCCTACCATCGTCCGTCTCGCTTTATCGGCGAGCTGCCCGAAAACTGTGTGGAAGAAGTTCGCCTGCGCGCAAGTATCAGCCGTCCGGTCAGCCATCAGCGGATGGGTACTCCTCTCGCCCAGAACGATTCTGGCTTTAGCCTGGGGCAGCGCGTGCGTCATCCTAAGTTTGGCGAAGGGACCATTGTGAACCTGGAAGGCAGCGGGGAGCACAGCCGCCTGCAAGTGGCATTCCAGGGGCAGGGAATCAAGTGGTTAGTTGCCGCTTATGCGCGCCTGGAAACCGTGTAACCTACAGAAACTAATTACAATTTTTAGTGCGTGGGCTACCCTTAATATGTCACTGGCATGAACTTGTTCAGCCGTGTCCCGTTGCGTGTTGACGCCATATTAGTGGTGGCGTAACATGCGCGCACGAATACGCTAAGAGGACACTCGCCTTGGACACACCCAGTAGATGCTGGCTCAATAACCTGTCATCCAGGTACAACTTCTAAGGCTATCCTCTGATGCTGATAGCCTTCGTGGTTGTCAGCGACCTCGTGTATTTTCATTCCGTCGCCCCTTGAGTCAGACTGTTTAATGGTCTGAAACCTCTATTGTTTCTGTCTGTGTGCCAACCGAATTGTCCCTGATCTTTTTTTGCATTGGGAGTCCCGGTCATGCTGAGCGCATTTCAACTGGAAAATAATCGCCTTGCCCGCATTGAGCTGGACGAGACGGATACCCTTGCCAATTCGGTATGGGTCGATCTCGTCGAGCCGGAAGAGAGCGAGCGAGAGCGAGTGCAAACGGAACTTGGTCAAAGCCTGGCAACCCGACCAGAGCTGGAAGACATCGAAGCGTCCGCGCGTTTTTTTGAGGACGAAGACGGCCTTCACATCCACTCCTTTTTCTTCTTTGAAGATGCCGATGACCACGCCGGTAACAGCACGGTCGCTTTTACCATTCGTGAAGGCCGCTTGTACACGCTGCGTGAACGTGAGCTACCTGCGTTTCGCCTGTACCGCATGCGCGCCCGCAATCAGTCCATGGCGGACGGCAATGCGTGGGAGCTGCTGTTGGATCTGTTTGAAACCAAAATCGAACAGCTGGCGGATGAAATCGAAAACATTTATAGCGATCTGGAACAGCTTAGCCGTGTGATCATGGAAGGGCATCAGGGCGACGAATACGACGCCGCGCTTTCGACGCTGGCGGAGCTGGAAGATATCGGCTGGAAGGTTCGTCTGTGCCTGATGGATACCCAGCGCGCGCTGAATTTCCTGGTGCGTAAGGCACGTTTGCCGGGCAGCCAGCTGGAGCAGGCTCGCGAAATCCTGCGAGATATCGAATCCCTGCTGCCGCATAACGAATCTCTGTTCCAGAAGGTGAACTTCCTGATGCAGGCGGCGATGGGCTTCATCAACATCGAGCAGAACCGCATCATCAAAATCTTCTCTGTGGTTTCGGTTGTTTTCCTGCCGCCAACGCTGGTGGCGTCCAGCTACGGGATGAACTTCGAGTTTATGCCTGAGCTGAAGTGGAGCTTTGGTTACCCCGGCGCGATCATCTTTATGATGCTCGCGGGCTTAGCGCCCTATCTCTATTTTAAGCGTAAGAACTGGCTTTAAACCGGTTGCGGCTTTCGTCCTGAAGGCCGCATCTGTCGATAGCATTTATTATCTTGTCTCTGCGATTATCTTGAGGGGCAGTTGCTTCTCAGCTCTAGTACTGTGCGAATTGACCATTTATTTTCATGACTTATTTCGGGATTGTCACGAATGTGATCCATCAGGTAATTTCTACAGGAGTATTCCTTTTGATCATTAGTAGAGTTGACATAACTCTCCTGATAATCAAATGTGGCCGTGTCGTCCATCCCTCGGGCGAGTAACCAAATGATTAAATTTTCTGAGCCATATCTGAATATATAGCTTAATAGATCTATTTTACTGTTCCTCCAAATGTGATGATCTGAGCTCAACAGCTCGATATTTAGAAAGTTTTTATTTTCCTCAATCTTTTTCATGATTTTTTCATCTGCATGGCTTAAGACACTTGTTGCCAAAAGCAGATTTTCATTTTTAGTAGAATGATATGGGAGGGCGTAATTAATAAAGGTTATATTGCCGTAATCTATTGCGTTTATGATATCTTGCTCATCTATTTTTATGTAGTTAGTTAATTCTGGATGTTTTTTGATAAGGAAGTTAAAGCGCTCTACGAACCATGTATTTTTAGCTGAATAGCGGTTGTTTATTTCGGAAGTGATTTCTTCTACAAGATTATTTTTATCACTTTCATTGAGTTTATGATAATAATCAGCGTAGAGTAGGTTTAATAGTGCTGTGTTTGTATTTTCACGAAGTAATGCGTTTTTGTAAAAGATTATAAACTGAAATGGGACATGTTTCGTCTCGGTGCTTCCAGCCATACAGTCCAGCATAAAGGTAAACGATTTTGCAGGATAAGTTTCAACCTCAGCCATTTCGTATAGATAATCAAAAGTGATACTATTATTTGAGCATTCATCATTAAATACTTGCTGAAGTTTTTTTATATTCCCTTGTTCCAACGCAGAAAAAATCATTGCGCGGTGATCTTGCTTTAATTTTTCTGAAAAGCAATAAAAATTATATACACAAAGTGATAAGCTGAACAGTATTATGTACGTATAAATGTCAACTTTTTTGGGTAGGTTAATTAACAATGACAAAGAGGCTGGAAGGAAAGTTATCAGACTCATGGTGATAAAAAAAATCGTATGGGAGCTATAGGGCAAACTATTTGGTGAGAAAAAATAATAGAGTATGTTAACTATTATTAAAACATTGGCAGATAATATTATTTTGATGAATGTAATTTGTTCTTTTTTCTTAAATGCGCCGTAAATAGTGATTGGTGTATAAATAAAAGGAGTTGTATAGATAATTGCTATAACTGCAAGGAATATATAAAAATCACTCGATGATGAAAACATCCATTGTCCTTAAATATTATTAATCCATTGATTTTTTACACTAACATGAATGCTTCTACGTCACTACTCCGTATATTGATTTGTGCCTGCTGCTTCACAGGCACATTACTAAAAAAATTGAGCCTATAACGGTTAGCGTATTTTATACCTTACGCAGACGCCGCTGGGTATAAATCGCATCGGCAATAAACAGCGCCAGCGCCGCCCAGATAAAGCCAAAAGTAATCAGCTTATCTTCAGTTACCACTTCGCCGTAGAACGTCACCGCCAGCAGGAACATCAGCGTCGGCCCCAGATACTGGAAGAAGCCCAGCGTGGAAAGGCGCAAGCGGGTCGCGGCGGCAGTAAAGCAAAGCAGCGGCACCGTGGTGATCACCCCGGCGGCGATAAGCATCAGATTCAGCGTCCACGGGTTCATCCCCATATGGCTGGTGGCACTGTCGGCGATGCCAAACAGGTAAATGCCCGCGATCGGCAGCAGCCACAGCGTTTCAAACAGCATCCCGGTTTGTGCATCTACGGCAATCTTTTTGCGGATCAGGCCGTAAAAAGCAAAGCTGAAGGCCAGGCCCAGGCCAATAATCGGCAGAGAACCGAAAGTCCAGAGCTGAACCAGCACGCCACAGAAGGCCAGCAAGACAGCGACCCACTGCATCCGCCGGAAGCGTTCACCCAAAAAGAGCATCCCCAGCAGCACGTTCACCAGTGGATTAATAAAGTAACCCAGGCTGGCTTCCAGCATGTGCTGATTATTCACTGCCCAGATATAAAGCAGCCAGTTACCGCCAATCAACACGGCGCTTAACGCCAGCGCGAGGATCTTTTTACGGTTCTGGCAGGAGCGTTTCACCTGCGGCCACTGGCGGCAGACAGTGATCAGCGCCAGCATAAAGAAGAATGACCAGATAACGCGGTGGGTCAAAATTTCTGTCGCCGGTACGTAGTGAATCAGTTTGAAATATACCGGTGCGATGCCCCAGATAAAGTAGGCCGTCAGGGCAAGCAAGATCCCCTGACGTGTCTGTTTCGGATCCATGAAGAAAACTCAGCAAAAAAATAGTGAGCAAATAATAACAGGGTTTACATCCTTACCCTACCATGTAGGTAGCCGTTGCGCTGGCAATGTGCAGTTGGTCCTGGTTATGCAGCTCTACTCGCGCTACCGCAACTTTGTTACCGGCGCGCAACAGGCTGCTGCTGGCCGTGAAGCGCTCTCCGCGGCCCGGACGCAGATAATCCACGCGCAAATCGATGGTGCCCATTTTGGACAGACGTTGACGAAGCTCGTCTTCGGTGATGGTATCGTGGCGAGTCAGCGTACTGCCTACGCAGACCAGGCCAGCCGCCACGTCCAGCGCGGAGGCAATAACGCCGCCGTGCAAGATGCTTTGTGCCCAGTTGCCCACCATCATCGGCTGATTATTAAAGCTCAACTGGGCGAACGCTTTTTCGTAGCGCTCCAGCTCCAGGCCAAGCGCGCGGTTAAACGGCATGTGGTACACGAAGATTTCGCCCACCAGCTTGAGGGCGGCTTCTGTGGTCAATACGGGGGAAGACATCGTTCATTCCTCGAACAAATAACGAATAAGTTAACAAAGTGTGTGGTTTATGCTTCTCAATTGTTGCTTTCCACTTTCGGAACCGCAGAGACGTGCTTTGGGGCATCCTGCGGTAAAATGTTTGGTGATAAATATTTAGACACTTTTTTGTTATGGAGAACGGGACCAATGCTGAAACCTCTGGGGTGGGGAGTAGCCGCGATGCTGCCCTTGACCGCCTTCGCACAAGAAACCACCATCGATAAGATTCACGACAAGCCCGCGGTGCGAGGCAGCATCATTGCCAATCTGCTGCAGGAACACGACAACCCTTTCACGTTGTACCCGTACGACACGAATTACCTGCTGTACACCTGGACCAGCGATATGAACAAAGAGGCAATCAGCTCTTATGACTGGGCCAGCAATGCGCGCAAAGACGAGGTGAAGTTCCAGCTCAGCCTGGCCTTCCCGCTTTGGCGCGGAATTCTGGGGGATAACTCCGTGCTGGCCGCCTCCTATACCCAGAAATCCTGGTGGCAGCTTTCCAATCGCAATGAATCCTCCCCGTTTCGTGAAACCAACTATGAGCCTCAGCTATTCCTCGGTTTCGCAACGGAAGCAACGTTTGCGGGCTGGACATTGCGGGACGTCGAGTTTGGCTATAACCACGATTCAAACGGTCGTTCTGACCCAACCTCGCGCGGCTGGAACCGCCTGTACACCCGCCTGATGGCACAACACGGCGACTGGCAGGTGGAAGTCAAACCCTGGTACGTAGTGGGGAGCGTAGAGGACAACCCGGACATCACCAAATATATGGGCTACTACCAGCTTAAGGTGGGCTATGCGCTGGGCGATGCGATTTTCAGCGTGAAGGGGCAATACAACTGGAATAGTGGCTACGGTGGGGCAGAATTTGGCGTGAGTTACCCGATCTCGAAAAACGTTCGCTTCTATACCCAGGTCTATAGCGGCTACGGTGAATCGCTCATCGATTACAACTTTAACCAGACACGGGTTGGCGTAGGCGTTATGCTAAACGATCTTTTCTAAAGCATTGCAGTTTCTCTTCCAGGCGCTGAAAATGGCGCCTGAATTTTAGGTAGTGGGGATAGCGTGGCACAGGCGGAAGTAATCAATCAGGCGTCGCTGGCGAGACAGGTTCTGCAGGATACCTTCGGGTACCAACAGTTCCGTCCGGGTCAGGAAACCATCATCGACACGGTGCTGGAGGGGCGTGACTGCCTGGTAGTGATGCCAACCGGCGGTGGTAAATCCCTGTGTTATCAAATTCCTGCCCTGGTATTTGGCGGTCTGACCGTGGTGGTTTCCCCGCTGATTTCCCTGATGAAAGACCAGGTCGATCAACTGCTGGCGAACGGCGTGGCGGCGGCCTGTCTTAACTCGACCCAAACCCGCGAACAGCAGTTGGAAGTGATGACCGGCTGCCGTACCGGGCAAATTCGTCTGCTGTATATCGCGCCTGAACGCCTGATGATGGACAATTTTATTGACCATCTCAGCAACTGGCAGCTTTCGATGGTGGCAGTGGACGAAGCCCACTGCATTTCGCAGTGGGGGCACGACTTCCGCCCGGAATATGCTGCCCTTGGTCAGCTTCGCGAAAGATTGCCTGCCGTCCCCTTTGTTGCATTAACGGCCACGGCGGACGACACCACCAGGCTCGATATCGTGCGCCTGCTCGGGCTCCACGACCCGTTTATCCAAATCAGCAGCTTCGACCGGCCGAACATTCGCTACATGCTGATGGAGAAGTTTAAGCCGCTCGATCAGCTCACCCGCTATATTCAGGAACAGCGCGGTAAGTCCGGGATTATTTACTGCAACAGCCGTGCAAAAGTGGAAGACATCGCCGCCCGACTGCAAAGCAAAGGCATCAGCGCCGGCGCTTATCACGCGGGCCTGGAGCATCAGGTGCGCGGTGACGTGCAGGAAAAATTCCAGCGTGACGATCTGCAAATCGTGGTCGCGACAGTCGCTTTCGGCATGGGCATCAACAAGCCGAACGTGCGTTTTGTCGCCCACTTCGATATCCCCCGCAACATTGAATCTTACTATCAGGAAACGGGCCGCGCCGGGCGCGATGGCCTGCCTGCGGAAGCGATGCTGTTTTACGATCCGGCGGATATGGCCTGGCTGCGTAAATGCCTTGAAGAAAAAGCACCGGGACAGCTGCAGGACATCGAGCGCCATAAGCTCAACGCCATGGGTGCGTTTGCCGAAGCGCAAACCTGCCGCCGTCTCGTGCTGCTGAACTACTTCGGCGAAGGCCGCCAGCAGTCCTGCGGCAACTGTGATATCTGCCTCGACCCGCCTCGTCGCTATGACGGTCTGATGGACGCGCAAAAAGCGCTGTCCTGCATTTACCGCGTCGGCCAGCGCTTTGGGATGGGCTACGTGGTTGAGGTTCTACGGGGGGCCAACAACCAGCGAATTCGCGATCTCGGCCACGACAAACTGAAAATTTACGGCGAGGGCCGCGAGCACACGACGGAGCACTGGGTCAGCGTGATCCGCCAGCTCATTCACCTCGGCGTGGTGACGCAAAATATCGCCGCGCACTCAGCGCTGCAGCTCACGGAAGCGGCACGTCCTTACCTGCGTGGTGAAGAGCCGCTGATGCTGGCGGTGCCCCGTGTTGTCGCCATCAAGCCGCGCGCCAGTCAGAAAGTCTTTGGCGGTAATTACGATCGCAAGCTGTTCGCCAAACTCAGAAAACTGCGCAAATCCATCGCGGATGAAGAAAACATCCCGCCTTATGTGGTATTCAACGATGCGACGCTGATTGAAATGGCGGAACAGATGCCGCTGTCGCCCGGCGAGATGCTGGGCATTAACGGGGTGGGGACGCGCAAACTTGAGCGCTTTGGCCGCCCGTTTATGACGCTTATCCGCGACCACGTTGACGGCGTGGATGAAGAGTAGCCTGCCGCGAAGAAAAGTGGCAGGATAATGACTCTTCGAATTATCTGCACGCGAGCTATTCCCTATGTTAATGCTATTTCTGACCGTGGCGCTGGTGCACATCGTTGCCCTGATGAGCCCGGGGCCTGACTTTTTCTTTGTTTCCCAGACTGCCGTAAGCCGCTCTCGCAAAGAGGCGATGATGGGCGTGCTGGGGATCACCGCTGGCGTCATGGTTTGGGCAGGCGTGGCGCTGCTAGGCCTGCATCTTATCCTCGAAAAAATGGCCTGGCTGCATAACATCATCATGGTCGGCGGCGGGCTGTATCTTTGCTGGATGGGCTATCAGATGCTGCGCGGTGCATTCAAGAAAGAAGTTAAAAGCGAAGAAGCGCCAAAAGTCGAGCTGGCGAGCGGTGGGAAGAGCTTTGTGAAAGGGCTGCTGACGAACCTGGCTAACCCGAAAGCGATTATCTACTTCGGCAGCGTGTTCTCGCTTTTTGTTGGCGACAACGTGGGCAGCGCCGAGCGCTGGGGCCTGTTTGTGCTGATCGCGATTGAAACCTTCGCCTGGTTCACTATCGTGGCGAGCCTGTTCGCCTTACCAAAAATGCGTCGCGGCTATCAGCGCCTCGCCAAATGGATAGACGGTATGGCTGGCGCTCTGTTCACCGGGTTTGGTATTCACCTGATCATCTCCCGATAATCAGGCCTGGCGCGCTCCCGCAAGCAGCGCGCCAACCAGCATAAACAGCGAGCCAAAGACCCGGTTCAGGGCTTTCATCTGGCGCGGCCCTTTAATCCAGGCGGCAATCCGTTTGGCCAGGGTCGCATAGCCAATCATCACAATAATATCGACGACGACTGTGGTAACACCGAGAACAACGTACTGCATCGCCTGGGGCTGATGCGGGACGATAAACTGCGGGAACAGCGCGGCCAGAAACACGATGCTCTTCGGGTTGGTCAGGTTAACAAACACCGCTCGCTTGAACAGTTTGCTGCGCGGTTGCGTGGTGGCCAGCGTGTTTAAGTCCAGTGCACCAGCGGCTCTCCATTGCTGGATACCCAGCCAGATAAGATAGGCAACGCCCGCCCACTTCAGCACTTCAAAGGCCAGCAGCGAGCGTGAAAACAGGGCCCCAAGCCCAACGCCGACCAGCACAATATGCAGCGCCAGCCCGGTTTGCAGTCCGGTAATTGACGCTGCCGCACCGCGATAGCCGTGGCTGATAGCGGTAGTCATGGTATTGATGGCACCAGAGCCGGGGGAAAGGCTAAGAATTATTGTGGTTAGCAGATAGGTAAACCACCACTCGAAGGTCATGCGAAACTCCCTGAACGCGCGCTTTTATGCCACAATACGCTATTGTTGATAAGCGTGCCACGGGCCATAAAAAAACCACAGATACCTGATGCCGACCCCTATGTCTCAGCATAAAAATGGATGGTTAGAACGCGAAGGCGCATTTGCTGCTTTTGCCACGGGCCCACTGACGGACTTCTGGCGCAAGCGGGAAGAGCGCGAATTTACCGGCGTGGACGACGTGCCGGTTCGCTACGTTCGCTTCTGTTCACCGCAGCACGATCGCGTGATTGTGGTCTGCCCTGGTAGAATAGAAAGCTACGTGAAATATGCTGAGCTGGCGTATGACCTGTTCCACAGCGGGTTTGATGTGTTGATCATCGACCACCGCGGGCAGGGGCGTTCAGGACGCATGCTGTCGGACACCCACCGTGGCCACGTCGTCAACTTTAGTGACTATGTCGAAGATTTTGACCATTTTTACCAGCAGGAAGTGGCGTCAGGGCACTGGCGTAAACGCTACCTGTTGGCCCATTCGATGGGCGGCGCCATTGCCGCGTTATGGTTACAGCAAGCCCCGGGCGCTTTTGATGCGGTCGCGCTCTGCGCCCCGATGTTTGGTATTATCCTGCGCTGGCCGGAATGGATGGTGCGTCATATTCTTGACTGGGCCGAAGGGCATCCACGTATTCGGGAAGGATACGCCATTGGGACGGGCCGCTGGCGCGCACTGCCGTTTAGCGTTAACGTCCTGACCCACAGCGAAGAGCGGTACCGCCGCAGCCTGCGTTTTTATGCTGATGAGCCAGCATTACGGGTGGGCGGGCCAACGTTCCATTGGGTTCGAGAAGGGATCCTCGCCGGAGAAAAGGTGTTAGCAGGAGCCACTGCCATCACCACGCCGATCTTTTTACTCCAGGCGGAAGAGGAGCGAGTGGTCGATAACCGCGCGCACCAGCAATTCTGCGAAATTATGGCCGCGGCGGGCCACCCTTGTGAGGGGGAAACACCTTACGTCATTGAAGGCGCGTATCACGAGATCCTGTTTGAGAAGGACGCTATGCGAGCCAGAGCATTGTCTGCCGTGCTTGAGTTTTTCGACCGGCATAACTAATTGAAAATATCTCTCCAGAGGCTGAATATCCCTATGTACCACGTCGTTGCTTCAGATTTAGATGGCACCTTGCTGTCTCCCGATCATTTCCTCTCCGCTTACGCGAAAGAAACGTTAAAACTGCTCACCGCTGAAGGCGTTAACTTTGTTTTTGCCACCGGCCGTCACCATATCGATGTGGCGCAAATTCGCGACAATCTTGAGATCAAGGCGTACATGATCACCTCGAACGGCGCTCGCGTGCACGATACCGACGGCAACCTGTTCTTCTCTCACGATCTCGACCACGACATCGCTCAGGACTTGTTTGGCGTGGTGCATAACAACCCGGACATCGTGACCAACGTCTACAAAGGCGACGAGTGGTTTATGAACCGCCACCGCCCGGAAGAGATGAAGTATTTCCAGGAAGCAAAATTCAGCTACACCCTGTTTGAACCGGGCCTGCTGGAAGCCGACGGCGTCAGCAAAGTATTCTTTACCTGCGACGATCACGACACGCTGCTGCCGCTGGAACAGGCGATCAACGCCCGCTGGGGTGACCGCGTGAACGTCAGCTTCTCGACGCTGACCTGCCTGGAAGTGATGGCGGGCGGTGTTTCCAAAGGGCACGCGCTGGAAGCGGTCTCGAAAGCGATGGGTTACGGCCTGAAGGATTGCATTGCCTTTGGCGACGGCATGAACGACGCCGAGATGCTGAGCATGGCCGGTAAGGGCTGCATCATGGGCAACGCTCACCAGCGCCTGAAAGATCTGTTGCCGGAGCTGGAAGTGATTGGCACCAACGGCGACAACGCCGTGCCGCATTATCTGCGTAAGCTGTTCCTCAAGACTGAGTGATCGGCAAATGACGAGTGGTTAATAAGTGCCCACTCGTCAACTAAATAGTTAAGCCGATGTAGCCTCCTCTCAGTACAATGGCGCAATCTTGTTCGTTGTGGATTGCTCATTGTGCCATTACTCATCATTACCACGATTCTGTGGGCCTTCTCGTTTAGCCTGATTGGGGAGTACCTCGCCGGGCATGTGGACAGCTATTTCTCGGTGCTGATGCGCGTTGGCCTGGCGGCGCTGGTGTTTCTGCCGTTCCTGCGTTTTAAAGGCTACCCGCTCAAAACCCTGCTGCTGTACATGCTGGTGGGCGCGCTACAGCTGGGCGTGATGTACCTCTTCAGCTTCCGCGCTTACCTCTATCTCACGGTATCCGAATTCCTGCTTTTCACGGTAATGACGCCGCTGTACGTCACGCTGATTTACGACCTGCTGAGCGGCAATAAACTGCGCTGGGGCTATGCGCTGAGTGCGGGGCTGGCGGTGATTGGCGCGGCGATTATTCGTTACGATAAAGTCAGCGATCACTTCTGGATCGGCCTGCTGCTGGTGCAGGGGGCGAACATCTGCTTCGCTATCGGCATGGTGGGCTACAAGCGCCTGATGGAAACGCACCCGATGCCGCAGCACTGCGCGTTTTCGTGGTTCTATCTGGGGGCGTTTATTGTCGCCGTTGTTGCCTGGTTTGCGCTTGGCAATCCGCAGAAACTCCCCACCACGACGCTACAGTGGGGGATTTTGGTCTGGCTTGGCGTTGTCGCTTCCGGGTTGGGTTATTTTATGTGGAACTACGGTGCAACTCAGGTGGACGCCGGCACGCTCGGCATCATGAACAACGTGCACGTCCCGGCCGGGCTGCTGGTGAATCTTGCCATCTGGCAGGAGCAGCCCCACTGGCCGAGCTTTATTATTGGGGGAACGGTGATAATGGCCTCGCTGTGGGTACATCGCCGATGGGTCGCTCCGCGTTCTTCACAAACGGTAAATGGTCGCAGGCGTGCTGGCGCGTCGAGCGAATAAAAGCCTCGGTCACCGGCTGGCGCTGTTCGCCGTCACGTACCGCGGCGTAGAGGCGGCTCCATAAACCTTCACCCAGGGTTCTGGTCACAATCAGGCCCTGGTGCTCAAAACTTTCCACCACCCAATGCGGCAGGGCGGCAATCCCCATCCGCGCCGATACCATCTGAATCAGCAGCAGCGTGTTATCGACGTTTTTCAGCGACGGGCTAACTCCTGCTGGTTGCAGGAAATGACGCCAGATATCCATACGCTCACGCTGTACCGGGTAAATAAGCAGCGTTTCAAGCGTTAAATCTTCAGGCTCAATGCTCTCTTTCTTCGCCAATGGGTGGTCGGTCGCCATCACCAGGCGCACTTCAAAATCAAACATCGGCGAATAATGTAGCCCGCTGCGCGGCAAAATATCCGATGTCAGAACGATATCCAGCTCGCCCTGCTGCAGCGCAGGCTGCGGATCAAACGTAACGCCGGATTTAAAGTCCATCTCCACCTGCGGCCAGTGCTGGCGGAAATTTTCCAGCGCAGGCGTCAGCCACTGAATGCAGCTGTGGCACTCAATCGCAATGCGCAGCCGGGTTTGATGCGGCTCATTGCAGGCCTGCAGGGCGCGACCAATCTGCGGCAACACTTGTTCCGCCAGCTGCAGCAGAATCTCCCCCTGCGGCGTAAAGCGAAGTGGCTGACTTTTACGGATAAACAGGCGGAAGCCGAGCCGCTGCTCCAGATCGCTGAACTGGTGAGAGAGGGCCGACTGAGTCTGATGCAGGGCGGCAGCAGCGGCGGCCAGCGAACCGCTGTGTCGTAACGCTTGCAGCGTCCGCAGGTGTTTAATCTCGATCATGAAAGTCCTTCACTTCGGCATGAACAAATTGCGCTTGAGGATTATACAGTACCTGCTGATTATAGAAGTGTAAACATCTGGATGGCTAAATACATCGCACCGAATAGAGGAAAGACCATGACAATCCATAATCACACCCTGGGGTTCCCTCGCGTCGGCCTTAAGCGCGAGTTGAAAAAAGCACAAGAAAGCTACTGGGCAGGGAATACCTCCCGCGAAGAATTACTGGCGGTTGGCCGCGAACTGCGTGCCCGCCACTGGGACCAACAAAAACAAGCCGGCGTCGAATTACTGCCGGCGGGCGATTTCGCCTGGTACGACCATGTTCTGACCACCAGCCTGCTGCTCGGTAACGTACCGGCTCGTCATCAGAACAAAGACGGCAGCGTCGATATCGATACGCTGTTTCGCATCGGCCGTGGCCGGGCACCAACCGGCGAGCCTGCTGCTGCCGCAGAAATGACCAAATGGTTCAATACCAACTACCACTACATGGTGCCGGAATTTACTAAGGGGCAGCAGTTCAAACTGACCTGGACTCAGCTGCTGGAAGAAGTCGACGAGGCGCTTGCGCTGGGCCATAAGGTGAAACCTGTCCTGCTTGGGCCAGTGACTTACCTGTGGCTGGGCAAAGTGAAAGGCGAACAGTTTGATCGCCTGAGCCTGTTGAAAGATATTTTGCCGGTCTACCAGCAGGTGCTGGCCGAATTGGCGAAGCGTGGCGTTGAGTGGGTACAAATCGATGAGCCTGCGCTGGTGCTGGAGCTGCCAAAAGCATGGCTGGATGCCTTCAAACCCGCTTACGACGTGCTGACCGGCCAGGTGAAGCTGCTGCTTACCACCTACTTCGAAGGCGTGGGGCCAAACCTGAACACCATCACCGCGCTGCCGGTGCAGGGTCTGCACGTTGATTTTGTACATGGCAAAGATGACGTGAATGACATCCATAAGAAACTGCCTGCAAACTGGTTGCTGTCGGCGGGTGTTATCAACGGCCGTAACGTCTGGCGTGCCGATCTGACGGAGAAATATGCTCAGTTAAAAGACCTGGTGGGTAAACGTGAGCTGTGGGTGGCATCTTCCTGCTCCCTGCTGCACAGCCCAATTGACCTGAGCGTAGAAACTCGCCTGGATGCCGAAGTTAAAAGCTGGTTTGCTTTTGCCCTGCAGAAGTGTGCTGAGCTGTCCTTACTGACTGAAGCATTAAACAGTGGGAATACCGCCAAAATTGCTGAATGGAGCGCCCCGATTCAGGCTCGTCGTCAGTCCAAACGTGTACACAATGCCGCTGTCAGCGAGCGTCTGGCTAAAATTACCGCCCAGGACAGCCAGCGCCAGAATGCTTACACTGCCCGTGCAGCAGCCCAGCGTGAACGCTTCAACCTGCCGGCCTGGCCAACAACGACCATTGGCTCCTTCCCGCAAACAACTGAAATTCGCGGCCTGCGCCTGGACTTCAAAAAAGGCAAGCTGGACGCGAGCAACTATCGCACCGGTATCGCCGAACACATTAAGCAGGCGATTGTTGAGCAGGAACGTCTGGGCCTTGACGTGTTGGTGCATGGCGAAGCTGAGCGTAACGACATGGTTGAGTATTTCGGCGAACATCTGGATGGCTTCGTCTTTACTCAGAACGGCTGGGTGCAGAGCTACGGTTCCCGCTGCGTGAAACCTCCGATTGTTATCGGCGATATCAGCCGTCCGGAGCCGATCACCGTTGAGTGGGCCAAATACGCGCAGTCCCTGACCGACAAACCGGTTAAAGGCATGTTGACCGGTCCGGTGACGATTCTTTGCTGGTCCTTCCCGCGTGAAGATGTTTCCCGGGAGACTATCGCGAAGCAGATTGCGCTGGCCCTGCGTGACGAAGTAGCGGATCTGGAAGCCGCAGGTATCGGTATCATCCAGATTGATGAACCCGCCCTGCGTGAAGGTTTGCCGCTGCGCCAGTCCGACTGGCAGGCTTATCTGGAGTGGGGCGTGGAGGCCTTCCGTCTGAACGCCGCCGTGGTGCGAGATGACACCCAAATCCATACCCACATGTGCTACTGCGAGTTCAACGACATCATGGACTCCATTGCGGCGCTGGATGCGGACGTGATCACCATCGAAACTTCCCGTTCCGATATGGATCTGCTGGAGGCGTTTAAAGAGTTCGAATACCCGAATGAAATCGGGCCGGGTGTGTACGACATCCACTCTCCAAACGTTCCGGATGTGCAATGGATTGAAGCCCTGCTCAAGAAAGCGGCGGAATCTGTTCCGGCAGAGCGCCTGTGGGTTAACCCGGACTGCGGCCTGAAAACCCGTGGCTGGCCAGAAACCCGTGCGGCGCTGGCAAACATGGTGCAAGCGGCACACAACCTGCGCGAGGCTTAATACTAAAACGGAGGTGAGAGCCTCCGTTTTTCACACAGTTAAAATCACGCCCTCATCTCCCTGTTCACTAATGCATGCTAATGCCAGGAATAATGCCCTTACTCTTTTCTGAAAGTCGTATTTATCCAACATTCACCTTGTCACGCTGAATTTTTTCTTGAGAAGCTTACTGCGCAGTTTGTCTTTTTTTGTGAAATAAAAGGATACTTATGAAGCAGCTAAGCGGTGAAGGCTGGGTTAGTCGATTCCAGGGAAGTAGTGACACGCAAACCCTGAGTCCAATATTCCGGGCAAATGTTAATAATTTTCTAAAAAGCCTTGAAGATGCTGGCGTCAGGGTAACTATTTCGGCGACGTTACGTCCGCCGGAAAGGGCATATTTAATGCACTGGTCCTGGAAGCTGGCACGAGGCATAGTTGAACCCGCCAATATTCCTGAAAAATCGGGTGTGGAAATTGAATGGGTGCATAATGGTGCGAACGGAAAGGCTGACAGAAATAAAAGCATTAATGCGGCAAAAGCGATGGTCCGGGCTTATGGCATGTCCAATCTCAACGTTGCTCCGGCGTTAAGGAGCCGACATACGGAAGGCAATGCTATTGATATGACGCTGTCGTGGATGGGTAACCTGGAAATTAAAGATAATAAAGGTGAGACTGTTATTATCAAAACAATGCCCCGTGATGGCATGAATGCTCAATTACATGAAGTAGGGAAAAGCTTTGATGTGATAAAGTATCACGGCGGTGCTAACGATAAACCTCATTGGTCAACGGATGGTCGATAAAATGAATAAAAGCCTAATTTTCTGTGCGCTATTCTTTTTGGTTTCCTGCGCTCAGGCTGCGGATAAATATCCAAAAGACGTTACTGAGTTTCTAATAAATGCAGATGACTGCCAGCATTTATCTGGTGAATGGGATTCGAGCTTGCCAAAAGAGCAGCAAAAGGATATTGAAAAACAGGTTAATGTTATCTGTGGTAAAGCAAAATCGCAGCAGGGTGCTTTGAGAATTCGCTACCATAATGAAAAAAGTATTCTTGATGTGATTAACGAATACGATTTTTAGATGTCAGGGATATAACGGGCCGTGACGGACGGCCCGTTATGTTATGCAGTCCGGGGTAACCGACCGGCTTTACTTCCTTACTCCGTACCGTTTAAACCACGCCAGCATCCTTTCCCAGCCATCTTTGGCCGACGCTTCATGGTAGCTCGGGCGGTAGTCAGCGTTAAAAGCGTGCCCGGCTTCCGGGTAGACAATAATTTCCGCCCTGGCATTGGCCGCTCTTAGTGCCTGGCGCATGGTCTCAACGCTTTCCTGAGAAATCCCGGTATCCTGACCACCATAAAGGCCTAGCACTGGCGCATTAAGATTGACGGCGATATCTACCGGGTGGTGATGAGAGTTCAACGTTTTCTCACCCGTCAGCTTGCCGTACCAGGCGACGGCCGCTTTCAGCTGTGGATTGTGCGCCGCATAAAGCCAGGCAATTCGCCCGCCCCAGCAAAAACCGGTGACCATCAGGCGATGCGCATCGCCGCCGTTGCGTGAAGCCCAACTGGCCACATGATCAAGGTCGCCCAGCACCTGGTTATCCGGCACTTTTGAGACCAGGCCGCTTAACAACGTGGGGATATCGGCAAAATCTCCCGGTTCTCCCTGGCGAAAATAAAGCTCCGGGGCGATGGCCAGATAGCCTTCAAGCGCCAGTCGACGGCAGAGATCGCGGATATGTTCGTGAACGCCAAATATCTCCTGAATGACAATCACGACCGGCAGCGGGCCATCGGCATTTTTGGGCCTGGCGTGGTAAGCCGGCATATTGTCGCCCTGGCTTGGAATTGACGTTTCCCCAGAAAGAATAGTGTCGTCCGGCGTTAGCAAAGCGGTGGGGGCGATGGGGGATGCCGCCGGTGCGAAACCTTCGCCCGGTGTGTTATGTGTTGTTTGCTTTTGTTTCATGGTTTTCTCCGAACCAGCATTAGCGCAGTGTGATAACTATAGCCAGGATTAGTAGCAAATCTGGCGGGCAAAAAACGCCGTCAAAGTTCAAAAAATAGCCCGATTGACGCTTAATTGTGATGCTGATCGCATATGAATATACAAATAATGTAATTTGTTTCATCCAAAGTGAGCGTCATCACGAAATTATGCTCAGGGGTTCTGTAAAGTGTCGCTTTGCTTCTCCTGAAACCTACTCAACAGAGGAGTCTGTTATGTCCAAGTCTGATGTTTTCCATCTCGGCCTCACTAAAAATGACCTGCAAGGGGCTACGCTTGCCATCGTCCCTGGCGATCCTGAGCGTGTGGAAAAAATCGCCGCGCTGATGGACAAGCCGGTTAAGCTGGCTTCCCACCGTGAATTCACTTCCTGGCGTGCTGAACTCGACGGCAAGCCGGTTATCATCTGTTCTACCGGTATCGGCGGCCCATCTACCTCTATTGCCGTTGAAGAACTGGCACAGCTTGGCATTCGCACTTTCCTGCGCGTCGGGACTACCGGGGCGATTCAGCCGAACATCAACGTCGGCGATGTGCTCGTGACCACCGCATCTGTTCGCCTGGATGGTGCCAGCCTGCACTTCGCGCCAATGGAATACCCGGCTGTGGCAGACTTCGCATGTACTACCGCGCTGGTTGAAGCGGCAAAAGCCGTGGGCGCAACGACGCACATCGGCGTGACGGCATCCTCCGACACCTTCTACCCTGGTCAGGAGCGTTACGACACGCTCTCCGGCCGCGTAGTTAGCCGCTTCAAAGGCTCAATGAAAGAGTGGCAGGAAATGGGCGTGATGAACTATGAAATGGAATCCGCCACGCTGCTGACCATGTGCTCCAGCCAGGGTCTGCGTGCGGGTATGGTTGCCGGGGTCATCGTGAACCGTACTCAGCAAGAGATCCCTAACGCGGAAACCATGAAGAAAACGGAAAGTCACGCGGTGAAAATCGTGGTCGAGGCGGCGCGTCGCCTGCTGTAGTTTTGCTTTTCCGATCATAAGGCCGGCGCTCGCCGGCTTTTTTTATGCTTTGCGCGCTCCCTTCCGGAAAATCCCTTTTCATCTGGACATTTATACAGCAGAATTTTATTTTGCCGATGTTGGTATCGTTTTGGGGGAAGCATGGATATTTCACTGTTGTTTGGGCTGGGCATCGGGTTGGTGGGCTTGCTGACCGGCTGGCTTGTCGCCAGTCTGCGTGCGGCGCAGCGGTTGGCGGCTTTGCATGAAGAACAGCGTGAAATCTACGGTGAGCTTACAGCCGCGCGGCAGGAGCTTCAGCAAAACCAGCACTGGCGAGATGAGTGCGACCAGCTTAACCGTGAGGTCCGTGCTCAAATGGAAATTAACAGCGGGCAGGAAGCAGATATTCGTGAGCTGACCACGTTGCTCGAGCAAACCCGGCTCAATGCTGAAGACAAGCATCGCCAAATGCTTAACAGCGAGCAGCGCCTGAACGAGCAGTTTGAGAATCTGGCCCACCGTATTTTTGAGCAAAGCGGGCGTAAGGTTGAAGAGCAGAACCGCCAAAGCCTTAACGTGTTGCTTTCCCCACTTCGTGAACAGCTCGATGGCTTCCGACGCCAGGTCCAGGAGAGTTTTGGCCAGGAAGCACGCGAACGGCATACGTTGACGCACGAAATCCGTAACCTTCAGCAGCTCAATGCACAAATGGCGCAAGAGGCGCTCAATCTCACCAAAGCACTGAAGGGCGACAACAAAACCCAGGGTAACTGGGGGGAAGTGGTGTTAACTCGGGTATTGGAAGCTTCTGGCCTGCGTGAAGGGCATGAATACCAGACTCAGGTGAACATCCAGCTTGAAAACAACAGTCGTATGCAGCCGGATGTTATCGTCCGCCTGCCTCAGGGCAAAGACGTTGTTATTGATGCAAAAATGACGCTGGTGGCCTATGAGCGTTACTTCAATGGTGAAGATGAACTCACGCGTGAAAGTGCGCTGAATGAGCACATCACCGCTATCCGCAGCCATATTCGCCTGCTGGGGCGCAAAGATTACCAACAGCTACCGGGGCTACGTTCGCTGGACTATGTGTTGATGTTTATTCCCGTTGAGCCCGCTTTCCTGCTGGCTATCGACAGGCAGCCTGAACTGATTAGCGAAGCGCTGAAAAATAACATTATGCTGGTGAGCCCGACGACGCTGCTGGTGGCGCTGCGCACTATTGCCAATCTGTGGCGCTATGAACATCAAAGCCGTAACGCCCAGCAAATCGCCGACAGGGCGGGGCGCCTGTACGATAAAATGCGCCTGTTCGTGGATGATATGTCTGCGATTGGGCAAAGTCTCGATAAGGCGCAGGATAACTACCGGCAGGCGATGAAAAAACTTTCATCCGGCCGTGGGAATATCCTGGTTCAGGCGGATGCGTTTCGCGGACTTGGCGTAGAAGTCAAACGTGAGATGAATCCAGATCTGGTCGAGCGCGCTCGTCAGGAAGATGAGGATGATTCGGCTCGACTGGGCCATGCGGGCGAAGAACCTGAGGCTGAATTCGATACTTTGTCTTCATCGCGCACGGGTGAAGAGCGTTAAACTGAGGCTGAGTAGCACGGTTGAATCATAGGGCTTTCACGCCCATTCTGTTACACTTCCCGAACATTTTCTTTATTAAGCAGGCATTGAGATGGTTGATGAATCCCAGGAGTCCGGATCCCAGGAAACAACGCACTTTGGCTTCCGTACCGTAGCTAAAGAGCAAAAGGTCGATATGGTGGCGAACGTGTTCCACTCTGTTGCGGCGAAATACGACGTAATGAACGACCTGATGTCTTTTGGTATCCACAGGTTGTGGAAACGCTACACGATAGACTGCAGTGGCGTACGTCGTGGCCAGCGCGTGCTGGATCTTGCGGGCGGTACGGGCGATCTGACGGCGAAATTTTCTCGCCTGGTTGGTGAGACAGGTGAAGTCGTATTGGCCGATATTAACGATTCGATGCTGAAAATGGGGCGTGAAAAGCTGCGCAATATCGGCATTGTGGGGAACGTCAGATACGTGCAGGCTAACGCCGAAGCGCTGCCATTCCCGGACAACACCTTTGACTGCATCACCATCTCCTTTGGCCTGCGTAACGTCACGGATAAAGACGCTGCATTGCGCTCTATGTTCCGCGTTCTCAAACCCGGTGGCCGCCTGCTGGTGCTTGAGTTCTCCAAACCAGCTTTCGAGCCGCTGAACAAAGCCTACGACGCGTATTCCTTCCACATTCTGCCGCGCATCGGTGAAATGGTCGCTCAGGACGGCGAAAGCTATCGCTACCTGGCAGAATCCATTCGCATGCACCCGGATCAGGAAACGCTGAAAGGCATGATGGAAGAAGCCGGGTTTGAAAACACCACCTATTACAATATGACCGGTGGGATTGTCGCCCTGCACCGTGGCTATAAATTCTAACAGGGAGCCGCGATGCCATTTATGTCGCTGATGACTGCCGGAATTGAAGGTGTGCTGAACACCTTCCTCTGGCGCGATCGTAGCCTGAAATCCGCGCGTCAACGCCTGCAGGGCAAGACGTTGCGCGTTAGCCTGAAAGAATTTTCAGCGCCGCTGGTGCTGGTGTTCAGTGAACAACAGCTGGACGTACTGAGCCAGTGGGAAGGTGAGGCGGATTGTAGCGTCACAACCCATATAGGCGTGCTGCCGAAACTGCGCGATCGCCAGCAACTTACCGCTCTGATTCGCAGCGGTGAACTTGACGTGGCAGGTGACATTCAGGTTGTACAAAATCTGGCATCGCTGATGGATCTCGCGGAGTTTGATCCTGCGGAACTGCTGGCTCCGTATATAGGCGATATTGCCTCTGAAGGTATCAGTAAGTTTGCGCGTCATGGCGGAAAGCTGCTGAAAAAAGGATTGATCCGCAATCAGCAGTATCTGGGAGAAGCGCTCACCGAAGAGTGGCGCGTTGCGCCTGGCTCACTTGAAGTGGCCTGGTTTGCAGAGGAAACCGAAGCGCTGGCACGCTCGGCGGACGCACTCAGCAAACGGCTGGATAAGCTGGAGGGCAAATGACGCCAGGAGAAATTCGCCGCCTTTATTTCATTGTCCGTACCTTTCTGAGCTATGGCCTTGATGAACTGATTCCCAAAATGCGCATTACGCTGCCGTTACGTTTGTGGCGGCGTTGCCTGTTCTGGATGCCGAATCGTCACCGTGATAAGCCTTTGGGAGAACGTCTACGCCTTGCGCTGCAGGAGCTCGGTCCCGTTTGGATCAAGTTTGGTCAGATGCTTTCTACCCGTCGCGATCTGTTCCCACCGATCATTGCTGACCAACTGGCTATGTTGCAGGACAGAGTTGCGCCTTTTGACGGTGCGTTGGCGAAGAAACAGATTGAACTGGCGATGGGCGGCATTCCCGTTGAAAGTTGGTTCGACGATTTTGACATCAAGCCTCTGGCCTCTGCCTCCATTGCTCAGGTGCATACCGCACGCCTGAAAGAGAGCGGCAAAGAGGTCGTGATTAAGGTCATTCGGCCTGATATCCTGCCGGTGATCAAAGCCGATATGAAGCTTATCTATCGCCTCGCCCGTTGGGTGCCGCGTTTGCTGCCGGATGGCCGTCGTCTCCGCCCGCTGGAAGTGGTGCGTGAATACGAAAAAACGCTGATCGATGAGTTAAACCTGCTGCGTGAAGCGGCGAACGCCATCCAACTGCGGCGTAACTTCGAAAATAGCCCGATGCTGTATGTGCCGGAGGTTTATTCGGACTACTGCACCGAGAACATGATGGTGATGGAGCGGATTTACGGGGTTCCGGTCTCTGACACCGTTGCGCTCGAAGCTCAGGGCACCAACATGAAGCTGCTTGCCGAACGTGGCGTGCAGGTCTTCTTTACGCAGGTCTTCCGCGACAGCTTCTTCCATGCGGACATGCATCCGGGCAACATTTTCGTGAGCTACGACCACCCGGAAGATCCGCAATACATTGGTATCGACTGCGGTATCGTGGGCTCGCTGAACAAAGACGATAAGCGCTATCTGGCAGAAAACTTTATTGCCTTCTTCAACCGGGATTACCGCAAGGTAGCCGAGCTGCATGTGGACTCTGGCTGGGTGCCGGCAGATACGAATGTCGAAGAGTTCGAGTTTGCGATTCGCACCGTGTGTGAACCTATTTTTGAGAAGCCGCTGGCGGAGATCTCCTTTGGCCATGTGCTGCTGAACCTGTTCAATACCGCGCGTCGTTTCAACATGGAAGTTCAGCCGCAGTTAGTTTTACTGCAGAAGACCCTTTTATACGTCGAAGGCGTCGGTAGGCAGCTTTATCCGCAGCTGGATCTGTGGAAAACGGCGAAACCTTTCCTGGAAAGCTGGATCAAAGATCAGGTTGGTATTCCTGCTCTGGTACGTGCTTTCAAAGAAAAAGCGCCTTTTTGGGTGGAAAAAATGCCGGAATTGCCGGAACTGGTGTACAACAGTTTGCGCCAGGGCAAGCAATTACAGCTTAGCGTTGATAAAATTCAGCGCGACCTGCAACTTCATCACGTGCGGCAGGGACAGTCGCGTTACCTGTTCGGCATCGGTGCCACGCTTATATTGAGCGGGACGCTGCTGCTGATCAACAAACCTGAGTGGGACTTTATGCCTGCCTGGTTGATGGCGGGGGGAATCGTTGTCTGGCTGATTGGCTGGCGGCGCTCTGCCTGAACTTTAATCGGAATTAACGGGTGATTGCCGTATAATAGCGGTTCTCATTGCCTTAACATCTTTATTCAGGAGTAGGTATGGGCATCAGTTGGCCACAATTGCTAATCATTGTTGTTATCGTTGTTTTATTGTTTGGCACCAAGAAGCTGGGCTCTTTAGGTTCAGATCTTGGCGCGTCTATTAAGGGCTTTAAGAAAGCCATGAGCGACGACGACGGCAAAGAGAAAGAAAATGGTGAGAAGGATGCTGATTTCACAGCGAAATCCCTCTCTGAAAAACCGAGCGACGTGAAAAAAGACGAAGCGAAAAGCAACGATAAAGAGCAGGTATAAACCGTGTTCGACATTGGTTTTGGCGAACTGCTGCTGGTGTTTGTGATTGGCCTAATTGTTCTGGGTCCGCAGCGCTTGCCGGTGGCGGTAAAAACAGTTGTTGGCTGGGTGCGCGCGCTGCGTTCTTTGGCTACCACGGTGCAGAACGAACTCGCTCAGGAACTGAAGCTGCAGGAACTGCAGGACAGCCTGAAAAAGGTCGAGAAAGCCAGTATGGATAATTTGACGCCTGAACTGAAGGCGTCAATGGACGAACTGCGCCAGGCCGCTGAGTCGATGAAGCGTTCTTATACCCAGCACGATCCTGAAAAGAACAGCGACGAAGCGAATACCATCCATAACCCGTTGGTTAAGGATGAACAGCTAAGTCATGACGGTGCCACGCCAGCCAATGCGGCACATCAGGCGGCTGCGCCTGATGCCGTACCTTCAGAGACGGTGACACCTGCACCCGTGGCGGTCGAAAACGTCGTCGAATCTGCTGTCGAGCCTCAGGTGAAGCCTTTGCCCGAGGCTGCACCCGTTGTCACCCCAACGCAACTTCCAGGTGAAAAATCGTAACTATGGCTGTTGAAGATACCCAACCGCTCATTAGCCATCTGATCGAGCTGCGTAAGCGCCTGCTGAACAGCATGATCGCCGTGCTGGTGATTTTCCTGGCGCTGGTCTATTTCGCCAATGACATCTATCAGGTGGTTTCCGCCCCGCTGATCAAACATATGCCGTTGGGCTCAACGATGATTGCGACCGATGTCGCATCACCGTTCTTTACCCCGATAAAATTAACCATTTACGTTTCGGTGTTCCTGGCCGCGCCGGTCATTCTGTACCAGATCTGGGCTTTTGTTGCCCCTGCATTGTACAAGCATGAGCGTAAGCTGGTGATGCCGCTGCTGTTCTCCAGCACGCTGCTTTTTTATATCGGCATTGCCTTTGCGTATTTTGTGGTCTTCCCGCTCGCCTTTGGTTTCCTGACAAAAACTGCGCCAATAGGGGTGGTCGTCTCGACGGACATCACGAAATATCTCGACTTTGTGATGTCGTTGTTCATGGCCTTTGGCGTAGCTTTTGAGGTGCCCGTCGCCATTATCCTGCTGTGCTGGATGGGGGTGACAACACCGGAATCATTGAAACAGAAGCGCCCTTATATTCTGGTTGGGGCTTTTGTTGTCGGCATGCTGTTAACGCCGCCGGATGTTTTCTCGCAAACCCTTCTGGCGGTGCCAATGTACTGCCTGTTTGAGGTTGGTGTCTTCTTCTCCCGCTTCTACGTCGGAAAAGGGCGTAATGGCGATGAAGATGATGAGCCTGAATCTGAAGAGACGCGCTCGGAAAAAGAGCAGTAATGAAATAACCGCCCTCAGGGGCGGTTGTCGTTTGGAGGGAGAGATGTTTGATATTGGCGTGAATTTAACCAGTTCTCAATTCGCAAAAGATCACGAGGATGTGGTCGCTCGCGCATGGCAGGCTGGCCTGAGTGGCATGATGTTGACCGGTACCAACCTCCATGAAAGTGAACAAGCGTTACGCCTGGCGCAGCAGCATGAAAACTGCTGGTCCACCGCCGGAGTGCATCCCCATGATGCCAGCCAGTGGAATGACGAAACTGCGGGTGCCATCCGCCGTTTAGCGGCGGCCCCGCAGGTCGTCGCTATCGGCGAATGCGGTCTGGATTTTAACCGTAACTTTTCTACTCCTGCAGAGCAGGAACGCGCTTTCACCGCGCAGTTGGCGCTGGCCGCGGAGCTGATGATGCCGGTATTTTTACACTGCCGGGATGCACATGAACGTTTTCTTGCGCTACTTGACCCCTGGTTGGATCAACTGCCCGGCGTGGTGCTGCACTGCTTTACCGGAACTGAAGAGGAAGCCCGCGATTGCCTGCTTCGCGGACTGTTTATCGGCATTACCGGCTGGGTTTGCGACGAGCGCCGTGGCCTGGCACTAAGAGAGTTACTTCCGGTTATCCCCGCTCAGCAACTGCTGCTGGAAACCGATGCGCCCTATTTGTTGCCCCGGGATCTACAACCAAAACCTGCGTCCCGCCGCAACGAACCCTGTTATCTGCCCCATATCCTGAATAAGGTCGCCGAATGGCGCGGTGAAGACCCGGCCTGGCTTGCGCAGGTAACAGATGACAATGCTCGTCGGTTATTCCGACTGGGTTTTAATCAGGAGAAAGTTAAATGAGCTATGCATTTCCCGGTACGTTTCCCGGGCGTCGTATGCGCCGCGTACGTCGTCATGACTTCAGCCGTCGTCTTGTGGCTGAAAACCAGCTGACGGTAAACGACCTTATTTACCCTGTGTTTGTCATGGAAGGCCACAACCAGCAGCAGGAAGTGCCGTCTATGCCGGGGGTTTATCGTATGACTATCGATCAACTGCTGAAAGAAGCAGAGGCGGTCGCGAAGCTGGGCGTCCCTGTGCTCTCTTTGTTCCCGGTCATTGAAAGCGACGGGAAATCGCTGCATGCGGAAGAAGCCTATAACCCAAATGGCCTGGTACAGCGCGCTGTGCGTGCGCTGAAAGATGCTGTGCCTGAGCTTGGGTTGCTGACTGACGTTGCCCTGGACCCTTACACCACTCACGGGCAGGACGGTGTCATTGACGCTGATGGCTATGTGATCAACGACGTCACTCGCGAGATTCTGGTTCGTCAGGCCCTTTCCCATGCTGAAGCCGGGGCCGAAATTGTCGCGCCTAGCGATATGATGGATGGACGTATTGGCGCTATCCGGGACCGGTTAGAAGCTGATGGCTTCGTGAATACCCAGATCATGTCCTATGCCGCAAAATATGCTTCCTGCTACTACGGCCCGTTCCGGGATGCCATTGGCTCTTCCGGTAACCTGAAGGGCGGCAATAAGAAGACTTACCAGATGGATCCGGCTAACAGCGACGAAGCTTTGCAGGAAGTGGCGCAAGATCTGCAGGAAGGGGCCGACATGGTGATGGTGAAACCTGGGATGCCTTATCTCGACGTTGTGCGCCGCGTGAAAGACACCTTTGGGGTGCCAACATTTGCCTACCAGGTATCCGGTGAATATGCCATGCATATGGCTGCGATTCAGAACGGCTGGCTGGCCGAAAAACCGGCCATTATGGAATCTTTGATGTGCTTTAAGCGTGCTGGCGCGGATGGCGTGCTGACGTATTTCTCAAAACGTGTTGCCCAATGGCTGCACGATGAGCAGATGCAGCGCTAGTTGCGATTCAGGAAGAAAGAGGCCAGCATTTGCTGGCCTCTTTGCATTAAACCTTGCGGAAGTCGGTATTCCTGATGCTTTGCTGCACCTGCTTATTCAGTAAATTCAGCAGCAACATTGAGCGAGCTTCACCGTCTGGTTCAGCGAAGATGGCTTCTAATCCCTTGAAGGCCCCTTCGGTAATCACCACGCTATCGCCGGGATACGGCGTTTCTGGGTCGAGGATATTCTCTATTTGATAGTGCATCAGTTCATGAATCACTGTTTCCGGAACCGTTGCCGGCTGCGCGCCGAAGCGAACAAAATGGCTGACGCCACGGGTGGAATTCACCGTGGTGGTATGGATGGATTCTGGATCGAACTCGACAAACAGGTAATTAGGGAACAGAGGCTCGCTGACCGCAGCTCTTTTACCACGCACCATTTTTTCCAGCGTGATCATTGGTGTAAGACAATTAACTTCCTGGCGCTCAAGATGCTCTTTGGCGCGCAGTAATTGACCACGTTTACAGTAAAGAAGATACCAGGATTGCATAATTTCTCTTTTCGCCCGCTTCAGCGCGTCAGAATAACAAAACGTCCTTCGCAGAGATACACAGCTTCAGTATAACCTGTCCGGGGGCGGCCGGCAGGCGGCCAGTTTCACGCTAATTTAACAAAAATACAGCATGGTGGCGGTGAAGTCCGTATAATGACGGCCAAATCCGACGTCACGATAAATTGCATGAAATACCACGACCTACGCGAATTTCTTGCGCTGCTTGAGCAGCAGGGCGAACTCAAACGTATCGCATTGCCTGTCGATCCGAATCTGGAAATGACCGAAATTGCCGATCGCACGCTGCGAGCCGGTGGCCCGGCTTTGCTGTTTGAAAACCCGAAAGGCTACACCATGCCGGTGCTATGTAACCTGTTTGGAACGCCGAAACGCGTAGCGATGGGCATGGGGCAGGAGGACGTTACTGCCCTGCGTGAAGTCGGGAAACTGCTGGCTTTCCTTAAAGAACCGGAGCCGCCAAAAGGCTTCCGCGACCTGTTTGATAAGCTGCCGCAGTTCAAACAAGTTCTGAATATGCCGACTAAACGTCTGCGTAATGCACCTTGCCAGGAGCAGGTTTGGGAAGGGGATGAGGTCGATCTTAATCGCATTCCGATCATGCGCTGCTGGCCGGAAGACGTCGCCCCGCTGATTACCTGGGGGTTAACGGTCACCCGTGGTCCGCATAAAGAGCGCCAGAATCTGGGGATTTACCGCCAGCAGCTGATCGGCAAAAACAAGCTGATTATGCGCTGGTTGTCTCATCGCGGCGGTGCGCTGGACTTCCAGGAATGGTGTGAGGCTCACCCGGGTGAGCGCTTCCCTGTCTCCGTAGCGCTTGGCGCAGATCCCGCAACCATTCTTGGGGCGGTGACGCCGGTGCCGGATACGCTTTCCGAATATGCTTTTGCCGGGCTGCTGCGCGGGACCAAAACCGAGGTCGTGAAATGTATCTCCAACGATCTTGAAGTTCCTGCAGGTGCAGAAATTGTGCTGGAAGGTTACATTGAGCCTGGTGAAATGGCACCGGAAGGCCCGTATGGCGACCATACAGGGTACTACAACGAAGTGGATAGCTTCCCGGTATTCACCGTAACCCACGTCACCCAGCGGCAGGATGCGATTTACCATTCCACCTACACTGGCCGCCCGCCGGATGAGCCTGCGGTGCTGGGTGTGGCGCTTAATGAAGTGCTGGTACCCATCCTGCAAAAGCAATTTCCGGAGATTATTGATTTCTATCTCCCGCCGGAAGGGTGTTCATACCGACTCGCGGTAGTGACGATTAAAAAACAGTATGCCGGACATGCCAAGCGAGTCATGATGGGGGTTTGGTCGTTCCTGCGTCAGTTCATGTACACCAAGTTTGTTATTGTGTGTGATGACGACGTCAATGCACGCGACTGGAACGATGTTATCTGGGCGATCACTACGCGTATGGATCCGTCCCGTGATACGGTGCTGGTGGATAACACGCCGATAGACTATCTGGATTTTGCCTCCCCGGTTTCCGGGCTAGGCTCTAAAATGGGACTGGACGCCACCAATAAATGGCCGGGCGAAACCCAGCGTGAATGGGGGCGCCCAATCAAGAAAGATGTTGAGGTATGCGCGCGTATTGATGCAATCTGGGATGAACTGGCTATTTTTGATAACGACAAAGGCGCCTGAGTGGCGACCTTTACGGTTTAGCATTATTGACCCGACAGAGGGGACGCATGACAACCTTAAGCTGTAAAGTGACCTCGGTAGAAGCGATAACCGACACGGTATATCGCGTTCGATTGCTGCCGGAAGGCGATTTCTCATTCCAGGCCGGGCAGTATTTGATGGTGGTGATGGATGAGCGGGATAAGCGCCCGTTCTCTATGGCTTCCACGCCGAGCGAGCGTGAGTTCATTGAGTTACATATTGGTGCCTCTGAGCTCAACCTCTATGCCATGGCGGTAATGGACCGTATTCTGAAAGGGCAGGAAATTGTGGTTGATATGCCACACGGTGATGCGTGGCTGCGCGAAGATGAAGACCGTCCTCTTATCCTGATTGCCGGCGGCACGGGGTTCTCTTACGTTCGTTCTATTCTGCTGACGGCGCTGGCGCGTAACCCAGAGCGTGAAATTGCAATCTATTGGGGCGGCCGTGAAGAGAAGCATCTTTACGACCTGGCCGAGCTGGAAGGGCTGACCCTGCAGCATCCTAATCTGCGTGTTGAAGCCGTGGTTGAGCAGCCGGAAGAAGGCTGGCGTGGCCGGAGCGGGACTGTACTCACCGCCGTTATGCAGGATCACGCTTCACTGAGCGGGCACGATATCTATATCGCAGGTCGTTTCGAAATGGCGAAAATTGCCCGTGAACTGTTCTGCAACGAGCGCGGGGCGCTGGTTGAACATATGTTCGGCGACGCTTTCTCCTTTATTTAAGGCCGTTCGTCGTCAGAATAAGCCACCGCATCGTCGGTGGTTTTTTTTATCTTTCAGATATAAAAAACCCGCCCCTGACAGGCGGGAAACACGGCAACTAAACTCAGTTTCGTTTTTTATTAAACGCGTTCAAATACGGTCGCGATGCCCTGACCCAGGCCAATACACATGGTAGCCAGGCCAAACTGCGCGTCGCGACGCTCCATCAGGTTGATAAGCGTGGTGCTGATACGCGAGCCGGAGCAGCCCAACGGGTGGCCAAGCGCGATCGCGCCACCGTTCAGGTTGATCTTTTCGTCGATCTTATCCATCAGCCCCAGATCTTTAATGCACGGCAGGATCTGGGCGGCAAACGCTTCGTTCATCTCAAACAGGTCGATATCCTGAGCGGTCAGGCCCGCTTTTTTCAGCGCTAGTCGGGATGCAGGCACCGGGCCGTAACCCATAATAGACGGGTCGCAGCCGACGACGGCCATCGAGCGAACGCGTGCGCGAATTTTCAGGCCCAGCTCTTTGGCGCGAGTTTCGCTCATCAGCAGCATCGCGGATGCCCCATCGGACAGCGCCGAAGATGTGCCTGCGGTGACGGTGCCATTGACCGGATCAAAAGCAGGTTTCAGCGCCGCCAGCCCTTCAACCGTGGTTTCCGGGCGAATCACTTCATCGTAGTCGTAACGCTTCAGAACGCCGTCGGCATCGTGACCGCTGGTCGGCATAATTTCCGCTTTGAAGTGCCCGGCTTCTGTGGCAGCCCAGGCGCGCTGATGGGAACGCGCGGCAAACTGATCCTGCATTTCACGGCTGATGCCGTGTAAGCGGGAAAGCATTTCAGCCGTCAGGCCCATCATGCCCGCAGCTTTTGCCACGTTGCGGCTGAGGCCAGGGTGGAAATCAATCCCGTGGGTCATCGGTACGTGGCCCATATGTTCCACGCCGCCGATCAGGCAAGCATGCGCGTCGCCGGTTTGAATCATGCGTGCTGCATCGTGCAGCGCCTGCATGGAGGAACCGCACAGGCGGTTCACCGTGGTGGCTGGCACTGAATGAGGAATTTCCGCCAGAAGCGATGCATTGCGGGCAATATTGAAACCCTGCTCAAGCGTCTGCTGGACGCAGCCCCAGTAGATATCGTCCAGCGCTGCGGCTTCGAGTGCCGGGTTACGGGACAGGATACTGCGCATCAGATGCGCCGACAGATCCTCAGCGCGAACGTTGCGGAACGCGCCGCCTTTCGAGCGGCCCATCGGCGTACGGATGGCATCAACAATAACAACCTTTTCCATGTTCACTCCTCAGGCGCTTTTCAGGTCACTGGTCGGGCGGGCTGGCTCGACCGGGGGATAGTACGGCTCGTTGCGTGATGCTTTGGCCTGAAGGCCTTCAGGCACGACGTACAGCGGGCCTAGGTTTTGGTACTGCTGCGCCATGTCGAAATACTTCGCGCTGCCCAGGGTGTCCAGCCAGCGGAACGCGCCGCCGTGGAACGGAGGGAAACCGAGGCCGTAAACCAGCGCCATATCGGCTTCTGCCGGGCTGGCAATCACGCCTTCTTCGAGGCAGCGAACCACTTCGTTGATCATTGGGATCATCATGCGGGCGATAATTTCTTCGTCGCTGAAGCTGCGCTTAGGCTGGCTCACGTCTGCCAGCAGGCGATCAACAGCTTCGTCCTGGTCTTTGCGCGGTTTGCCTTTGCTGTCTTCTTTAAAACGATAGAAGCCCTGCTGGGTTTTCTGGCCGTAGCGTCCGGCATCAAACAGAACGTCGATTGCGTCGCGGTAATCTTTGTTCATACGCTGCGGGAAGCCTGCGGCCATGACCGCCTGTGCGTGATGGGCGGTATCAATTCCGACCACGTCCAGCAGGTAAGCCGGGCCCATCGGCCAGCCGAACTGTTTTTCCATCACTTTGTCGATCTGGCGGAAATCCGCGCCGTCGCGCAGCAACTGGCTAAAGCCTGCAAAGTAGGGGAACAGCACGCGGTTGACGAAGAAGCCCGGGCAGTCATTGACCACGATAGGGGTTTTACCCATTTTGCTTGCCCATGCCACCACTTTGGCGAGGGTGGCGTCTGAGGTTTTTTCTCCGCGAATGACTTCAACCAGCGGCATGCGATGCACCGGGTTGAAGAAGTGCATCCCACAGAAGTTTTCCGGGCGTTTCAGCCCGCTTGCCAGTTCGCTAATCGGGATGGTTGAGGTGTTGGAAGCCAGCACGGCATCAGGGCGAACCTTATCTTCGGTTTCTGCCAGCACCGCTTTTTTCACTTTCGGATTTTCAACTACGGCTTCAACGACAACGTCTACACGATCGAACCCTGCGTATTCCAGCGTTGGCTGAATGGTTGAAATCACCTGTGCCAGCTTCATGCCGTCAATTTTGCCGCGCTCAAGCTGTTTGTTCAGCAGCTTGCTGGCTTCATTAATGCCCAGCGCCAGCGACTTCTCGTTAATGTCTTTCATTAATACCGGCACGCCTTTCCAGGCGGACTGATAAGCAATGCCGCCGCCCATAATACCCGCGCCGAGTACGGCCGCGTGTTTAGGCGTTTCGATATCTTTGGTGAGTTTTTTCGCTTTGCCTTTGACAAACTGATCGTTCAGGAAGATGCCGACCAGCGCGCGGGCTTCATTGGAACGAGCCAGCGGCACAAAGCTTTGGGTTTCCAGCTTCAGGGCTTCATCGCGGCCAAGACCGGCGGCAGCTTCAATGGTTTTTACCGCAGTCATTGGCGCTGGGTAATGCTTCCCGGCGATCTGCGCCACCATGCCTTTAGCAATGGTGAAGCTCATACCGGCTTCGATTTTGCTTAAACGTAACGGCTCAAGTTTCGGGGCGCGCTTTGCCTGCCAGTCCAGCTCGCCTTTGATCGCCTGGCGGAGGACTGCCAGTGCGCCGTCACGCAGTTTTTCGGTTTTTACCACACCATCAACCAGGCCAAGTTTTTGCGCTTCTGCTGCGCCAACGTCTTTGCCCGCGGTGATAATTTCAAGCGCGCTATCGGCACCCAATAAACGCGGCAGACGAACGGAACCGCCAAAGCCCGGCATAATGCCTAGCTTAGTTTCCGGCAGGCCAATACGGGTATCCGGCGTTGCCAGACGGTAATCGGTTGCCAGTACACATTCGCATCCGCCGCCCAACGCGTAACCATTCACCGCGGCGATGGTTGGGACGGGCAAGTCTTCCAGGCGGTTAAACACGCTGTTGGCAAATTGCAGCCAGTGGGTCAGCTGTTCGGCAGGGACCAGGAACAGCGACAGGAATTCGGTAATGTCGGCGCCAACGATGAAGGCAGATTTGCTGGAACTCAGCAGCAGGCCTTTGAGGTTAGACTGTTTTTCAAGTACGGCCAGCGCTTCGCCGAGGCTGGCGACGGTCGCTGTATCCAGCTTGTTGACGGAGCCGGGGGCATCAAAAACCAGTTCGGCGATGCCGTCTTCCAGCCAGTCGAGATGTAGGGTTTCACCTTGGTAGAGCATGTCAGTCTCCTGAATCCAGCAATGGGATCTGGTCGTACCAGATGAAGCGGAGTGTGGAATCGATGTTAATGAAATGCAAATTTCTCTTTAAATATTTGCAAACTCGATCACAGGCGGCGGAAATAACTCGGCGGTTTGTCCGGTATGCTAAGATGCGATGCGAACAGAGACAAAAACAGAAGGATAAATTATGGAATCACTGGCCGCGCTGTATAAAGATCATGTGGCAACGCTACAGGAGCGTACCCGCAACGTTCTGGCGCGTTTTAACCTTGATGCATTACTTATTCACTCCGGGGAGCTGTTCAATGTCTTCCTCGATGATCATGCCTATCCGTTTAAAGTAAACCCGCAGTTCAAAGCCTGGGTGCCGGTGACCCAGGTACCTAACTGCTGGCTGCTGGTGGATGGCGTGAATAAGCCGAAGCTGTGGTTCTATCTGCCGGTGGATTACTGGCACAACGTGGAGCCGCTGCCGGAATCCTTCTGGACCGACGATATTGAAGTGATTGCGCTGCCAAAAGCCGACGGTATCGGCAGCCAGCTGCCTGCCGCACGCAGCAATATTGGCTACATTGGCCCGGTGCCAGAGCGTGCATTACAGCTGGATATCACGCCAGCCAACATCAACCCGAAAGGGGTTATCGACTATCTGCATTATTATCGCGCTTATAAAACGGACTACGAGCTGTCCTGCATGCGCGAAGCACAGAAAACGGCAGTCGTCGGCCATCGCGCTGCGCACGAAGCGTTCCTGTCCGGCATGAGCGAATTCGATATTAACATCGCTTACCTGACGGCGACCGGACACCGCGATACCGATGTGCCGTATGGCAATATCGTGGCGCTCAATGAGCATGCTTCGGTGCTGCACTACACTAAGCTGGATCATCGCGTACCTGCCGAAATTCGGAGCTTCCTGCTGGACGCTGGCGCTGAATATAACGGCTATGCCGCCGACCTGACGCGGACCTGGACGACCCAAAGCGACAGCGATTTCGCTCATCTGATTAAAGACGTGAACGAAGAGCAACTGGCGCTGATCGACACTATGAAGTCAGGTGTGCGCTATACCGATTACCACATCCAGTTCCATCAGCGTCTGGCTAAGCTGCTGCGTCGCCACAAGCTTGTCAACGACATCAGTGAAGAGGCGATGCTGGAAGCCGGGATCACTACCCCGTTCATGCCGCACGGCATCGGGCATCCGCTTGGGTTGCAGGTTCACGATGTAGCCGGGTTTATGCAGGACGATACCGGGACGCATCTGGCTGCACCTTCGCAGCATCCTTATCTGCGCTGTACCCGCGTGCTGGAACCTCGCATGGTGCTGACCATTGAGCCCGGTTTGTACTTTATCGAATCGCTGCTGGCACCGTGGCGTGAAGGGCAGTACAGCAAACACTTCGACTGGAAGCGTATTGAGGCGCTGAAGCCGTTTGGCGGCATCCGCATTGAAGATAACGTCGTTATCTATGAAAACAGCATCGAAAACATGACGCGTAACCTGAAGCTCGCGTAATGGAAAGTTGGCCAATCCCTGCCGAGCCCGTCACGGTCAGCGAGGAGATCAAGAAAAGCCGCTTTATTACCTTTGTCGCCCATACGGATGGGGTAATAGCGGCTAAAGCATTTGTTGAGAAAATCCGGGCTGAACACCCGGACGCTCGTCACCATTGCTGGGCGTGGGTTGCTGGCGCGCCGGATGACTCGCAGCAGCTAGGTTTCTCGGATGATGGTGAGCCTGCAGGCACCGCAGGGAAACCCATGCTTGCCCAACTGATGGGAAAAGGTATTGGTGAAATCACTGCGGTGGTGGTGCGCTACTACGGTGGGGTGAAGCTGGGTACTGGTGGCCTGGTGAAAGCCTATGGCGGCGGCGTACAGCTGGCGTTAAACCAGCTTTCTACAGTGCTCAAAGTGCCGTTAACCGAATATACTTTGCATTGCGACTATTCGCAGCTGGCGGGTGTGGAAGCGCTACTCAAGCAAAGCGATGGTCTTATTGTGGAAAGCGACTTCCAGGCCATCGTTGCTATGCGCGTAGCGTTGCCGCAAACCCAGGTGGCTGCCTTCAACGCCAGGCTGAGTGACTTTAGCCGCGGTGCGTTGCATTTATTGCCGTTTGAACAATAATCCCACCTCGTTATTTATAGATATTTAAGGAAGCGGCTGAAATGCATTTTCGCGCCATTACCCGAATCGTTGGCCTGTTGGTTATCCTCTTTTCCGGAACCATGATACTCCCCGGCTTAGTGGCTCTAATCTATCGAGACGGTGCCGGCCGCGCCTTTACCCAAACCTTTTTTGTTGCGCTGGCGATAGGTTCTTTACTGTGGTGGCCAAATCGCCGTGAGAAAAGGGATCTCAAACCGAAGGAAGGCTTCCTGATCGTTGTGCTGTTCTGGACTGTGCTGGGCAGCGTGGGTGCGCTGCCGTTTGTCTTTGCCGAGCGGCCGAATCTGACGGTAACAGACGCCTTTTTTGAATCCTTTTCTGGCCTGACAACGACCGGCGCGACAACGCTGGTGGGGCTGGACTCTTTACCTCATGCGATTCTTTTCTATCGGCAAATGCTGCAATGGTTCGGCGGGATGGGGATCATCGTCCTGGCGGTGGCCATCTTGCCTATTCTTGGCGTCGGTGGGTTGCAACTGTATCGGGCAGAAATGCCGGGGCCGCTTAAAGATAATAAAATGCGCCCGCGTATCGCCGAAACGGCAAAGACGCTGTGGCTCATTTATGTCCTGCTGACGATTGCTTGCGCGCTGGCGCTTTGGTTCGCGGGGATGCCGGCGTTTGATGCTATCGGACATAGCTTCTCTACTATTGCGATTGGTGGCTTCTCGACACATGATGCGAGCGTGGGCTACTTCAATAGCCCAACCATCAATACCATTATTGCTATCTTCCTGCTGATCTCTGGCTGTAACTACAGTCTGCACTTCTCCCTGCTGAGCGGGCGTAGCCTCAAAGTGTACTGGCGCGATCCGGAATTTCGGATGTTTATCGGTGTACAGCTCTCGCTGGTTCTGGTCTGTACTCTGGTGCTTTGGTTCCATAATACCTACCAGTCAGCCTGGCAGACTTTGAATCAGGCTTTCTTCCAGGTCGTGTCGATGGCGACCACCGCGGGCTTTACCACGGACAGCATCGCTCGCTGGCCGCTATTCTTGCCGGTTTTGCTGCTCTGCTCTGCCTTCATCGGCGGCTGCGCCGGATCTACCGGCGGTGGCCTGAAAGTGATTCGTATCCTGCTGCTGTTTAAACAAGGTAACCGCGAGCTGAAACGCCTGGTACACCCGAATGCCGTTTACAGCATCAAGCTTGGGAACCGGGCCTTGCCGGAACGAATTCTTGAAGCCGTATGGGGATTCTTCTCTGCTTATGCGCTGGTGTTTATCGTCAGTATGCTGGCTATCATCGCGACCGGCGTCGATGACTTCTCTGCTTTTGCCTCTGTTGCTGCAACGCTTAATAACCTGGGCCCGGGCCTTGGCGTCGTTGCCGACAACTTTGCCAGCATGAATCCCGTGGCCAAATGGATCCTGATTGTGAATATGCTGTTTGGCCGCCTTGAAGTATTTACCCTGCTAGTACTGTTCACGCCTACTTTCTGGCGCGAGTAACCGGAGCCTGTGTGAAAACCTTAATTCTGTTTTCGACCCGAGATGGTCAAACTCGTGAGATTGCTTCTTATATCTCTTCTGAACTGAAAGAGCTGGGCGTGGAGAGCGATGTGGTCAATCTCCATCGCTGCGAGGAACTTGCCTGGGCTAATTACGACCGGGTGATCATTGGTGCTTCTATTCGCTACGGACATTTCCATGCCTCTGTTGAGGCGTTCGTGAAAAAGTATCAGCTGCAGCTGAAGGAGCGCGCGAGTGCATTTTTCGCGGTCAATCTTGTTGCCCGTAAACCAGAGAAGCGTTCGCCGCAGACGAATCCTTATACCCGCAAGTTTTTGCTTAACTCGGTTTGGCAGCCCGATCATTGTGCCGTGTTTGCCGGTGCATTGCGTTACCCGCGTTATGGCTGGCTGGACCGCTTCATGATCCGCTTAATTATGAAAATGACCGGCGGTGAAACGGATACAAGTAAAGAAGTGGTTTATACCGATTGGCCGCAGGTAGCCCGATTTGCCCGTGAAATTGCACAGTTAAGCACCAAATAGCGTTGTAAATAAGCGGGTTGGCGAAAAAGAATGCGGTCAGAAAGTTTTTTTAAATAAACGCTTGTCACCGGCGAAGAATTCCCTATAATGCGCCTCCACTGACACGGAACAACGGCTTGCAAAGCGGCGTGTCAGGCGGAGTGAAGCGAAAAATAAATGCTTGACTACGCAGCGGGAAAGCGTAATATGCACAGCCCGCGCTACTGAGAAATTAGCACTGCTCTTTAACAATTTATCAGACAATCTGTGTGGGCACTCGCAGGATTGATATCTCAGCATCTCCGGATGCAAATAAATATCAAGTCTTGAAGAGTGACTACTGATTTTATAAACAGTTTTAATTCTTTGAGCATCAAACACTTTTAAATTGAAGAGTTTGATCATGGCTCAGATTGAACGCTGGC
>NZ_JBBCMI010000018.1:0-90384 GCF_037152415.1 Cedecea sp. AS113 | reverse complement strand
CACCACGCCTTCAGTAGCGGAGCAGGAAGGACAGCTGATAGAAATGGAAGCCACTGGAGCACCTCAAAAACACCATCATACACTAAATCAGTAAGTTGGCAGCATCACCCAGAATCAGAAGTCCTTTCTTCATGATAAATAGGTTCCTTTTTTAAAAGATGTTCTGCCTTTATATTTTAGGCTTTATTAAATAATCCGTAACTCTATCTTTATACCCGTAAGAGAAATTCCGTAGCACGTAAAAGACACAGTTAGTTATATCCTTCCTCAAAAAACGTGACACACTACACATCCCAATATGCAATGCATCACATTGTTCACTGATTACAGGTTATTCACACCCTGCTTTATTCTCCCATCATCATCTAACGCAAAATTAACCCTATACTTAACATTGTTCATTCTAAAGAGCAGGTTATAGGTAACACCTTTATTAAGCGTCAGGTTAAAGCAATGATCCGGGTATTTTTTCTGAACATAGTTTTCAAAAAACAAAGACTGCCGATAGGTATCTTCTGAGGAGGTTAAAAGATAGTAGGTAATAACATCACCTTCTTTCGACTTAATGCAAATTACATTGCTGTTCTTTTGATAAACAGTGCCCGCATTTCTAAACTCCAGCCGATCGCCAACACAGCCAGAAATGAGAAATATCAGAACAAGCATAAGATTTTTCATGCTGAATAAATTCCTTTTTAAAAGGGGCATCCCGCCCCTTCCCTTTTAACACGTTAACGCAAGCCGTTAATCACCCCTTCTTCCCCACCAGCTCAGCAATTCGCACAATCACCGCCACCGCTTTCTCCATCCCTTCCAGGGTCACGAACTCGTGTTTGCCGTGGTAGTTATAGCCGCCGGTGAACAGGTTCGGGCACGGCAGGCCTTTGAAGGAAAGCTGGGCGCCGTCGGTGCCGCCGCGGATCGGCTTCATGATGGGCTCGATGTCGCAGTCGCGCATCGCCTGCTGGGCCACTTCGACAATGTAGGGATGCTCGGCCACCTTCTCGCGCATGTTGTAATAGCTGTCTTCTATGACCAGCTCGATATAGCAGTCCGGGTGCAGGCCTTTGCCGACTTTCTTGGCGATCTCCATCATCCGGCGCTTGCGGGCTTCGAACTGCTCGCGGTCGAAGTCGCGGATGATGTAGTGCATCTCTGCGCGGTCGACGGAGCCTTTCATGGTGTTCAGGTGGTAGAAGCCTTCGTAGCCTTCGGTGCATTCCGGGCTTTCGTCCGCCGGGACTTCAGCGTGGATGCGCGCCGCCAGCGACAGGGCGTTCACCATCACGCCTTTGGCGGTGCCGGGGTGCACGTTGTTGCCGACGATTTTGATGGTCACGGACGCGGCGTTGAAGTTCTCGCTTTCCAGCTCGCCCACGCCGCCACCGTCCACGGTGTAGGCCCATTCGGCGTTAAAGGCGTCGACGTCGAAGAAGTGCGCGCCCTTCCCGACTTCCTCGTCCGGGGTAAAGGCCACGCGGATGTCGCCGTGCGGCACGTTTTTGCCTTTTAATACCGCCAGCGCGGTCATGATTTCCGCCACGCCCGCTTTGTCGTCCGCGCCCAGCAGGGTTTTGCCGTCGGTGGTGATCAGCGTCTGGCCCATCAGCTGGTGCAACACCGGGAACATCACCGGGGAAAGGATCTCATCGCCAATGCCGAGCGCGATGTCACCGCCGCGGTAGTTCTCGACGATCTGCGGGTTCACGTTCTTTCCGGTGAAGTCCGGCGCGGTATCAACGTGGGAGATAAAGCCAATGGCCGGGACAGCGTGCCCGACGTTCGACGGGAGCGTGCCCATCACCGTGCCGTGGTCGCTGAGCGTGACGTCCACCAGCCCCAACTGCTCCAGCTGCTCCTTTAGCAGGCGCAGGAGCTTCCATTGCCCTTCGGTGCTCGGCACCTGCTTAACGCCGGGCCTGGATTGCGTGTCCAGAGAGACATACTGCAAAAAGCGCTCAAGTAATTTATCCATTTAGCCACCCTCGTTTTTAGTGACATCAATTATCAATAAGCCGCATCGGGCAAATATTGCGTCAGGTCACTTTTAGTCGGTTACGGAAAAAAATAGTTTTCGCACAGCCTGACCTGGCCTCAGTAAAGTATCCCTTTAACCGTAGACGATAACGGCCACGGTTTCTGGCTATCGGGATTGGCGATCCCGCCGCTTTGCCGTAGAATGCCAGCCCTTACTCAACGTGCCAAAACCCAAGGTGGTTAATCACAAACCCCGTATCCTTCGCTTCGGATACGTCATTTATGGGACAGCGTAAAAAATTGAAAAAACAGCCTCGTTCGCACTCCATGCTGGTCAACCTGGCAGGAGTCGCCAAGCGCTTTGATGGTAAATCCGTAATCTCTGACTTCTCCCTCACCATTAATCATGGTGAATTCCTGACGCTGCTCGGCCCTTCCGGCTGCGGCAAAACCACCGTCCTGCGTCTTATCGCCGGGTTAGAAACCGTCGATGCCGGGCAAATTACGCTCGACAATCAGGACATCACCCATGTGCCTGCCGAGCACCGCCACGTGAATACCGTTTTCCAGAGCTACGCCCTGTTTCCGCACATGACGGTGTTTGAAAACGTCGCCTTTGGCCTGCGGATGCAGAAAACGCCGGCGGCGGAAATCACCCCACGCGTGACCGAAGCGCTGAAAATGGTGCAGCTGGAAGAGTTCGCCCAGCGCAAGCCGAACCAGCTTTCCGGCGGCCAGCAGCAGCGCGTCGCCATCGCCCGCGCGGTGGTGAATAAGCCCCGGCTGCTGCTGCTCGATGAGTCGCTGTCGGCGCTGGACTACAAGCTGCGCAAGCAGATGCAGAACGAGCTGAAAGCCCTGCAGCGTAAGCTCGGCATTACGTTTGTATTCGTCACGCACGATCAGGAAGAAGCCCTCACCATGTCCGACCGCATCGTGGTGATGCGCGACGGCAAGATTGAGCAGGACGGCACGCCGCGAGAAATTTATGAAGAGCCAAAGAACCTGTTTGTGGCGAGCTTCATCGGCGAGATCAATATCTTTGACGCGACGGTGCTCGAACGCATCGACGAGCAGCGCGTGCGGGCGAACGTGGAAGGCCGCGAATGCCACATCTTCGTGAACCAGCCGGTGACCGTCGGGCAAAGCCTGAAGGTGCTGCTGCGCCCGGAAGATTTGCGCGTGGAAGAGGTAAACGACGCCCGTGAAGTGGACGGGCTGATTGGCTACGTACGCGAGCGCAACTACAAGGGCATGACGCTGGAGTCCACCGTCGAGCTGGAAAACGGCAAGATGGTTATGGTCAGCGAGTTCTTTAACGAAGATGACCCGGACTTTGACCATACGCTGGATCAAAAAATGGCGGTGACCTGGGTAGAAAGCTGGGAGGTTGTGCTGGCAGATGAAGAGCTCGCGTAAATTCCAGAATGTGGTGATTGCCACCGTGGTGGGCTGGCTGCTGCTGTTTGTCTTCCTGCCCAACCTGATGATCATCGTCACCAGCTTCCTGACTCGCGATAACGACAACTTCGTGAGCCTGGTGTTTACGCTGGATAACTACACCCGGCTGGCCGACCCGCTGTATGCCCAGGTGCTGCTGCACTCGCTGAACATGGCGGCGATAGCCACCCTGGCCTGCCTGGTGCTCGGCTACCCTTTCGCCTGGTTCCTGGCGCGGCTGCCCGAGAAGGTGCGCCCGCTATTGCTGTTCCTGCTGATTGTGCCGTTCTGGACCAACTCGCTGATCCGCATTTACGGGCTGAAGATTTTCCTCAGCACCAAGGGCTATCTCAACGAGTTCCTGCTGTGGCTGGGGCTTATTGATACGCCGATCCGCATCATGTTCACCCCGAGCGCGGTGATTATCGGCCTGGTGTATATCCTGCTGCCGTTTATGGTGATGCCGCTTTACTCCAGCATTGAGAAGCTGGACAAGCCGCTGCTTGAGGCGGCGCGGGATCTCGGCGCCAGCAAGCTGCAAACTTTTGTGCGTATTATTCTGCCGCTGACCATGCCGGGGATTGTCGCCGGCTGCCTGCTGGTGATGCTGCCGGCGATGGGGTTGTTCTACGTGTCGGATTTGATGGGCGGCGCGAAGAACCTGCTGATCGGCAACGTGATTAAGAGCCAGTTCCTCAACATTCGCGACTGGCCGTTCGGCGCGGCGACGAGCATTACGCTGACGCTGGTAATGGGCCTGATGCTGCTGGTGTACTGGCGCGCGGCGCGCCTGCTTAACAAGAAGGTGGAACTGGAATGATCGGACGCCTGCTTCGCGGCGGCTTTATGTCCGCCATTTACGCTTTTTTGTATATCCCGATCGTTATCCTGATCGTGAACTCGTTCAATAGCTCTCGCTTCGGCATTAACTGGCAGGGGTTCACCACCAACTGGTACAGCCTGCTGATGAATAACGACAGCCTGCTGCAGGCCGCAAAGCATTCGCTGACGATGGCGGTGTTTTCCGCCAGCGCCGCCACGCTTATCGGCTCGCTTACCGCCGTGGCTCTGTACCGCTATCGCTTTCGGGGCAAGCCGTTCGTCAGCGGGATGCTGTTTGTGGTGATGATGTCCCCGGACATCGTGATGGCTATCTCGCTGCTGGTGCTGTTTATGCTGCTGGGAGTGTCGCTTGGCTTCTGGTCGCTGCTGTTTTCCCACATCACCTTCTGCCTGCCGTTTGTGGTGGTCACCGTTTACTCGCGCCTGAAAGGGTTCGACGTGAAGATGCTGGAAGCGGCGCGTGACCTGGGCGCGAGCGAGCTGACTATTCTGCGCAAGATTATTCTGCCGCTGGCGATGCCCGCCGTGGCCGCAGGCTGGCTGCTGAGCTTTACCCTGTCGATGGACGATGTGGTGGTGTCTTCGTTCGTCACCGGGCCGAGCTACGAGATCCTGCCGCTAAAAATTTACTCGATGGTCAAGGTCGGCGTTTCGCCGGAAGTGAACGCCCTGGCCACTATTCTGCTGTTACTTTCACTGCTGCTGGTGATCGCCAGCCAGCTGATTCTTCGCGATAAAACTCAACCTCAGGGGACGTTAAAATGAAAAAATGGCCACGCCACCTGCTTGCTGCGGGCGCTCTGGCGCTCAGCTTCGGCGCCGCACATGCCGACGACAGCAAGACGCTTTATTTCTACAACTGGACCGAGTACGTGCCACCGGGCCTGCTGGAGCAGTTCACCAAAGAGACCGGCATCAAGGTGATTTATTCGACCTACGAGTCGAACGAAACCATGTACGCCAAGCTCAAGACCTACAAAGACGGCGCGTACGATTTAGTGGTGCCATCCACCTACTTTGTGGCGAAGATGCGCAAAGAAAGGATGATCCAGAAGATCGACAAGAGCCAGCTCAGCAACTTTAAAAATCTCGACCCGGATATGCTGAACAAGCCGTTCGACCCGAATAACGACTATTCCATCCCGTATATCTGGGGCGCCACGGCAATTGGCGTGAACAGCGACGCTATCGATCCGAAAAGCGTCACCAGCTGGGCCGACCTGTGGAAGCCGGAGTATAAGCAAAGCCTGCTGCTGACCGACGACGCGCGCGAAGTGTTCCAGATGGCGCTGCGCAAGCTTGGCCTGTCCGGTAACACCACCGATCCAAAAGAGATTGAGGCCGCGTACCACGAGTTGCAAAAGCTGATGCCCAACGTGGCGGCGTTTAACTCCGACAACCCGGCCAACCCCTATATGGAAGGCGAAGTGAACCTCGGTATGGTGTGGAACGGCTCGGCCTATGTGGCTCGTCAGGCCGGAACGCCGCTGGAGATCGTCTGGCCGAAGGAAGGCGGGATTTTCTGGATGGATAACCTGTCGATTCCGGCCAACGCGAAGAACGTCGACGGCGCGCTGAAGCTGATCAACTTCCTGCTGCGCCCGGACGTGGCTAAGCAGGTGGCGGAGACTATCGGCTACCCGACGCCAAACCTCGAAGCCCGCAAGCTGCTGCCGAAGAACGTGGCGGAAGATAAGTCGCTGTACCCGGATGCAGAGGTGATTAAGGCTGGCGAGTGGCAGAACGATGTGGGTGACGCGAGCGCGCTGTATGAGTCTTATTATCAGCGGTTGAAGGCGGGGCGGTAGGTTTACCCTCACCCCGGCCCTCTCCCTGGAAGGGAGAGGGAGAAAACAATTGATTTATGCTCGATCCAGTTCCCTCTCCCCTTTGGGGAGAGGGTTAGGGTGAGGGTGAGGGGCTCAGAAGAACTACAATCCCTTCAAAAGCTTATCCACAAACTCAGGCACCACCTGGCTCGCCAGGCCGTAATGCTTCTCTTCAAACTCGCTGCCAACCTGACTTGGCTCCAGGTTCAGCTCCACGGTGTGCGCCCCCTGCAAACGGGCCTCGTGCACAAAGCCTGCCGCCGGGTAAACGTGCCCGGAGGTGCCGATAGCAATAAAGTAATCTGCGGTGGCAATCGCCTGATAAATCTCGTCCATGCCAAGCGGCATTTCGCCGAACCAGACGACGTGCGGGCGCAGTGCCGAGGAAATCTGGCAGCAATGGCAGCGGTCTTCCGGGGTAATGTCGTCCTGCCAGTCCAGCACCTGGCCGCTGCTGGCGCAGCGAACCTTGAGCAGCTCGCCGTGCATGTGGATGACGTTTTTACTGCCCGCCCGCTCGTGGAGGTTGTCGATATTCTGGGTGACCAGCACAAAATGGTCACCCAGCGCCTCTTCCAGCTTCGCCAGCGCCAGGTGTGCGGCGTTGGGCTGTATTTCCGGCTGCTGAAGCTGGCGGCGGCGGTCGTTATAAAAACGCTGCACCAGTGCCGGGTCACGGGCGAAGCCTTCCGGCGTCGCCACGTCTTCGACGCGGTGCTCTTCCCACAGCCCGTCGGCAGCCCGGAAGGTGCGAATACCTGATTCAGCGGAGATCCCCGCCCCGGTCAGTACAACAACTCTTGGTCTGTCCATCGCTTCCGGCCCTGTCCTGTCTCTGAAAAAGATGCGCTGACGCAAACGTTGGCGCAGCAGGCGTTTGTTCTTCCGAAACCGGCTCAGCCGGTGCTGACGACGAGAAAGCATGACTTACTCCGTGTAGTGGAGGAATGCCGCACCACGCATACCGCCTGCGTCACCGTGGCGCGCCTGTTCAATACGCGGCACTGCGGCAACCGGCAGCAGGTACTTCGGCAGGCGTTCCGGCAGTTGGGCGTAGATATCGCTAAAGTTAGACAATCCTCCGCCAATCACCACCAGATGCGGGTCAATTGAGGTCAATAAATTGCCGAGGCAGGCGGCCAGCAGCTCCAGGAAGCGGTCCACGTGCTCGATGGCCTGCTCGTCGCCCTGGCGGTAGCGGGAGATGATCTCTTTCGCGTCCAGCGGCTCCTGGTAGAAGTGCTGCCACAGCCAGGCAAAACCGCGCCCTGAGAGATAGTTTTCAATGCAGCCGTTTTTACCGCAGCCGCAGCGAGTAAACGGAATGTCGCGCCCAAGGATTTCCAGCGCGTCCACAGGCAGGCGGGTATGGCCGAATTCGCCGGTGATGTAGCTGCGGCCGGTGATAGATTTGCCGTTGATGATGATGCCGCCGCCAACGCCGGTGCCGAGGATCAGGCCCATCACCACCGGGTAGTTGAGGAACTCGTCGTCCCAGGCTTCGGAAAGCGCGAAGCAGTTGGCGTCGTTGTCGATGCGCACGTCGCGCTCAAGCATGGCGCTGAGATCGGCGCGAAGCGGTTTGCCGCTGGCAGCCGGAACGTTAGCGGCATACAGCGTGCCGTCGTCGGTTTCCGGCATACCCGGAATGCCAATGCCGACCGAGCCGCGGCAGTTAAACTTCTCGTCGGCCTGCGCCACCAGCCCGACCACCGCGTCGAGGAAATTTTCGTAACTGTCATGAGGAGTAGCAACCCGGGCTTCCCAAAGTAAACGCCGCTGCTGGTCGTAAACGCCGAGTGCAATCTTAGTGCCGCCGATATCAAATCCGTAATACATCGCTGCTCCCAATGCCCGTTGTGCCTCAAGCTGCGCCTGGATTCTGCCGGGTCACAGCTCGAATGATGTAGGGCAAATTATAGTTAATTGAATTTATTGTCCGCTTAGCACCCTTGCTGGATCGATATTGCTTGCGCGCCGGGCCGGGTACCAGCTAGCCAGAAGGCTAAGGACCAGCGCCGTCACCAGAACGTAAACCACGTCCAGCCAGTGCAGCTCAGAAGGTAAGAAATCAATGAAATAAATATCACCGGACAGGAAATGGTGCCCGATGAGTTTTTCAATCACGCCGATAATGTTGGTCAGCTGCCACGAAGCCAGCACGCCAACTACCACGCCGCTGACGCTGCCCAGCAGCCCGGCCAGCAGCCCGTACCAGACGAAAATAGCGCGAATCAGGCCGTCTTTGGCCCCCAGCGTGCGCAGCACCGCGATGTCGCTGCTCTTGTCTTTCACCGCCATCACCAGCGTGGAAACGATGTTAAAGCAGGCCACGCCGATCACCAGCACCATCGCCAGATACATGATGGCGCGGATCATCTGGATGTCGCGGTACATATAGCCGTAGGTATCAATCCAGCTGCTGATACGCACGTAGGAATTGGTTGCCAGCCCTGCGTCACGCACCAGCTGCCGGGCGTTAAACACGTCATTCACCTTGATGGCTATCCCGGTGACGCTATCGCCCATGTCCAGGTAGCCCTGTGCATCCTGCAGCGGCACCATCGCCAGGCTGTGATCCAGCTGGCCACTCAGGGACAGAATACCGGCGATTTGCAGTCGGACGCGCTTGGGCTGCATCAGTTTGGTGCCGCCGTCGTTGTTGGGGATCATGATCGACACCCAGTCGCCCTGCTTCACCTTCAGCGCGTCCGCCACGCCTTTGCCCATGATGATTTGCTGCTGCCCGGCCTTGAAGTTCGCCCAGGCATTGTTCTGGACGTATTGTGGCAGAGCGCTCAGCTGCGTTTCCTGCACCGGATCAACGCCCTTCACCTCAACGGCGCGCAGGTTTGCCCCGCTTTCCACCAGCCCGGTAAAGCGAATATAAGGCGCGGCGGCCACGATGCCTTTGACGCCTTCCACCTCGGGCAGCGCCCGCTGCCAGTTGGTAAAGGGCTGGTTCACCGGCTCAATGTCGCCGTGGGGCACCACGGCAAGAATGCGGTTTTTCAGCTCGCGCTCGAAGCCGTTCATCGCGCTCAGGCCGACGATCAGCACCGCCACGCCCAGCGCAATGCCGAGCGTGGAGATCACCGAGATCAGCGACACCATGCCGCTGCGGCGTCGCCCGCGGCTGAAACGCAGACCAATCAATAGAGAAAGCGGGGAAGCCATTACTGCGCTCCCATCAACGTTAGATCGCTGGTTAAGCGGCCATCGCGCATTTCCAGCTGGCGGGACATGCGTTTCGCCAGCTGCAGATCGTGGGTGACGACCAGGAATGCGGTGCCCTGACGCACGTTCAGTTCGCCCAGCAGCTCGAAAATGCTGTCGGCGTTGCGCGCGTCCAGGTTGCCGGTCGGCTCATCCGCCAGCACCAGACGCGGGTTGTTCACCAGCGCACGGGCAATCGCCACGCGCTGACGTTCGCCGCCGGACAGCTCCGACGGGCGGTGACTGCTGCGGTGATCCAGCCCCACGGCGGCCAGCATCTCCAGCGCGCGCTTCTGCACTTCTTCCGGCTTTTTCTTGCCAATGAGCAGCGGCATCGCCACGTTTTCCAGCGCGGTGAAGTCCGGCAGCAGGTGGTGGAACTGGTAGATAAAGCCCAGCTCGCGGTTACGCAGCTCCGCCTTCGCCGCCGACGAGAGTTTGCTCATCGCCTGGCCGTTGAACACCACGTCGCCGGAGGTCGGCGTGTCCAGGCCGCCCAGCAGGTGCAGCAAGGTACTTTTGCCGGAGCCAGAGCTGCCGACAATCGCCATCAGTTCACCCGCGTTGATGCTGAAGCTGACATCGTGCAGCACATCCGTTTGCACTTTGCCTTCCTGATAGCGTTTGCACAGGTTGTCACACTGCAACAGGACAGAATTACTCATAACGTAAAGCCTCGGCGGGTTGGGTCGCGGCGGCGCGCCACGAAGGGTAAAGCGTGGACAGCAAAGCAATGGCCATCGCCACAATGGCAATCACCACAACCTGTACCGGTTCGATGGCGACCGGCAGGGCCGCGCCATCAAGCAGGATGCCGATGATCGGCATTAAATTATTCAACTGGCTGGCAAGCAGCGCCCCGAGCAAGGCCCCGAGCAGCGCGCCAATCACGCCCGCGCCCGCGCCCTGCACCATAAACACGGTCATGATCTGGCGGCGGGTTAGCCCCTGGGTTTGCAGAATCGCCACTTCGCCCTGCTTTTCCATCACCAGCAGGCCAAGGGAGGTAATGATGTTAAAGGCGGCGACGGCCACGATCAGGCTCAGCAGCAGCCCCATCATGTTTTTCTCCATGCGCACGGCCTGGAACAGCTCGCCTTTGCGCTCGCGCCAGTCTTTCCATTCGGTGCCCTGCGGCAGCGTTTGTTGGCTCAGCACATCGACCTTGAGCGGCTCAGCCAGCCACAAACGCCAGCCGGTGATATTGCCCGCCGGGTAGCGCATCAGGCGGGAGGCGTCCTGCTGGTTGACCAGCATCTGGTAGCCGTCTACTTCGCTGTTGGCGGCGAAGGTACCAATCACGGTGAACAGACGCTGGCTCGGCAAACGCCCCATCGGCGTAAACTGGCTGGCAGACGGCACCATAATGCGGATGGTTTCCCCACGCTTAACGCCCAGTGAACCGGCAAGCTGCTCGCCGAGGATGACATTGTACTGCCCGGCCACCAAATCAGCCTGCTTAACGTTCACCAGGTACGGGGAAAGCGGATCTTTCTCGTCCGGCTGCACGCCCAGCATTACGCCCACGCCCACGCTGCGGGCGCTTTGCAGCACCACGTCACCGGTAGTCAGCGGCGCAATACGCGTCACGCCCTGAAGTTTCAGGGAATCGGCGGGAAGTTGCTGGGGATTAATAGAGCCGGAAGGTGAGGTGATCAACGCCTGCGGCATCAGGCCGAGGATGTTGTTTTGCAGCTCACGCTCGAAGCCATTCATCACCGAAAGGACCGTGACCAGCGCCATCACCCCGAGGGTGATACCAATCGTCGACAGCCAGGAGACAAAGCGGCCGAAGCGGTCCGCTGCTCGCCCACGCATGTAGCGCAGGCCTATAAATAACGCGACAGGTTGATACATGAAATCCGTCTTGTTGCGGGTTGCCTAAGCAAAGATCCGGGAAGTATACGACACCTCCCCGGCCAAATGAATTCCGTCGACTAAATTATTCCCGTTACATCTCAAGTGCCTGCACCTTTTCCTAAATTTACCAAATCAGCGCCAAAAACAGACAATTGAGGTCGAGATCGCATCGGTTTGACACCAGGATAGCAGGCCCATGACAACTGGAGCCCGTCACGACGCGGATATCGCATGAAGAAAAAGCAACTCTGGATCAACCAAATCAAAGGATTATGCATTTGTCTGGTGGTTATCTACCATTCGGTGATTACCTTCTACCCTCACCTCACATCTCTCGGGCCCGGCCTGAATCTGTATGTCGCCAAACTCTGGGTTTACCTTAATCTCTACCTCGCGCCCTTCCGAATGCCGGTATTCTTCTTCATTTCCGGTTACCTGATCACCCGCTACATCCATGAAGTGAAATGGCGCGACAGCGTGGACAAGCGGCTGTGGAACATTTTTTACGTGTTACTGCTGTGGGGCTTGATCCAGTGGATCGCGCTGACGCACCTTAACCAATGGCTGGCACCCGACCTTGAGCGTAACCCGACGTCCAACGCCGCCTACGCCGACTCGCTGGGGCAGTTTGCTCTTAGCATGGCAAAGGCCAGCACCAGCCTGTGGTATCTCTACGCCCTGCTGGTTTACTTCGTGATGTTTAAAGCCCTGCGCCGCTACCGCATCCCGGTGCTGGCTGTGCTGATGGGCATCAACGTTGTTATCGCCTTTGTGCCGCTGCCGTGGTGGGGGCTGAACAGCGTGGTGCGGAATATGGTGTATTACGGCCTCGGCGCCTGGTTTGGCCCTTTGCTGATGGCCTGGATGAAGGACTTCCGCTTTTCGCAACACCCGTTTGTCTGCGCAGGCATAGCCCTGGGATCGCTGGCGCTTTACTTTGTCAACGTGCCGCTGGTGATTTCTCTGGTGTCTATCGTAGCTATCCTGCGCGGGTTCTATTTGCTGAACGGCTGGCGCGAAGCACGTGAAGACAGCTTCCTGAACGTGGTGGGCTCGAATACGATTGCCATTTACACCACGCACCGCATTTTGATCGAGGCGATAAGCCTGGTGATGCTGGCTAAAATCAACAGCGGTACGCTTTCTGACACGCTGGTGCTGGCGACTCTGCTGGTCTACCCGTTTGTTAGCCTGGGCATTTGTACGCTGGTTGGTCTCGGTTTCCGCAAGCTTTCGGTCGCGCTGTTCGGCGATCTGTTTTTCTCTCCTCCCGCGCAAATCGCCGCCAGCCGGTAAGTGCTTCAGCAACCCGCCTGAGCGGGTTGCTTTTCCGTAGATTAAGCCCGTACATCACGAGTAACGGCTATCGGCATGGCCGCTGTTTCCTGTGGCACAGCCGGGGGCGACACTTTGCGATATTTATCCAGCAGGTGAATCTGGATTTTGCGAAGCCGATCGCCGTTCAGACGATAAAAGCGAAAATAGAGCACCAGAGTGATGGCAAAGAATAACGTCGGCAGCGCAATCATGATGAACTGCATCCCGAGTATTGTTTCAGCCGACTGGGCGACGTTCGGCACATAGCCAATGACGCCTAAAACGACCGCAATAAAGAAGGCTGAAAACGCCGAGCCGCCCTTCACCACCATCGTCTGCACCGCATAGGCAATACTTTCGCAGCGAACGTTAAACTTGTATTCACCGTAATCAACGGTATCCGCCACCATAATCACCTGCAGCACCCAGAACAGCGCGGTACCGACGTTGAGGAATACGCCCGCAAGGCAGATGACCAGCACATTAGCCGAGCCCGTCAGCGCCATCACCAGCAGCACGCCCCCGCTGACCATCGGCAGAATCGAAGCCCCCGCCCACAGGATACGGCGGGACAGCGCTTTCGCCAGACGCGGGAACAGCACCAGGGTGAGCAGGTTTGCCGCCCCGGCATAGGAAAGATAGTACGGGAACAAATCTGCATTGCCGACGACATAGGTGAAATAGTAAATGGCAAAGCCGGTAATGATATTGGAGGCGACGTTATAGGCCAGCGCCATCCCCAGCAGACAAGAAAGCTGATCATTTTTATAGATAAGGGCGAGTATGGATTTCAGCGACAGCCGGGTGCTGTCCGCCGTGGCCTCGTTGTCTGACGAGAAAACCTCATGAACGTTACGCAGCGTGACAATTGTGGAAACGATAAAGAACGCGATCAGCACCAGCGTGAACATCTGAAAACCAAACCCGCGGTCAGCCCCACCCACATAGTTCACAAACGGCAGCGTTACCCCGGCAGTCACGAATCCAGCCAGGCTCGCAAAAAAACGCGGGAACGGCACCAGCTGTTCGCGTTCACGCTTATCCAGCGTGATGGTTGGCACCAGTGACCAGAACGGAATATCCATCAGGGTATAGGTCGTCCCCCAGAGGATGTAGGTCACGCAGACAAACACCACCTGGGTCGTCCCTTCAAAAAGGTGGGCGCTGAACAGTAAAAACAGTACCAGCGAGTTCGTGAGCGTGCCGAGCAGGATCCACGGCTTAAATTTGCCCCATCGCGATCGCGTGGCGTTCACAATCCAGCCCATCACCGGGTCGTTAAACGCGTTCCAGATTTTTGCCACCAGGAACAGGGTTCCTACCACGCCCACCGATAAACCTACGACATCGGTGTAATAGTACATCAGGTACATGTAGACGATACCGATGGCGAAATCCTTACCAAATGCACCGAATCCGTAACTGAGTTTTGTTGTCAGAGAGATGCTCATAGGGTACCGGGTCACCGTTACCAGCGCCCGCCTTCTGTTATTAGAAAGGTCAACGCCGGGGCTTATACCCGGCGTCGTTTTTTATTAGCGATGCAGCCAGGCTGGCAGCCAGTCTCCGTGCGCGGCGATCAGGTCATCCACCAGCCTATAAATCTCTTCGATGCCCAGGACTGCCGCGGTGTGAGGATCCATCATCGCCGCATGGTAAACGCGGTCACGATTTTCAGTCAGAATGGCCTCGGTCAGCAGCGTCTGCACGTTGATGTTGGTTTGCATCATGGCGGCCAGATGCGATGGGATCCCGCCAACTTTGGTGGGCTGGATCCCGTTGGCATCCACCAGGCAGGCGACCTCAACGCAGCTCCCCTGCGGCAGGTTATCGATAAGCCCGTCGTTACGGACATTGCCGTAAATTACGCTAGGCTCACCGGTCCAGATGGCATTCATAATCGTGCTGGCATACTCGCGCGACGGCTTAATATCTATGCGTTCCGCCGTTTTGTACTCTCCCAGCTCTTTATGCCAGTTAGCCAGCTGTTCGACGCAGCGTTTCGGGTACTCATCCAGCGGCACTTTATAGCGCTCAATCAGATCTTCACGCCCAGGCTTGATAAACCACGGAGTATATTCCGCAAAATGCTCTGACGATTCGGTGACAAAATAGCCCAGCTTTTTAAACATCTCATAGCGCACAATATTCTGGCAGCGTTCATTGCCGTGAATATTCGGTTTCGGGGCCTGGCCCGCTTCATAAGCTGCGAGCAGTTCTGGATAGAGGTTGACGTAATGCCCTTCCGCAGTTATGCGTTCCAGCTCAAGGTAGAACGCCATATGGTTAATCCCGGCACTGCGGTAGCGCAGCGTGGCCGGGTCAATGTTCAGATCACGAGCCAGCTCTTCAGCCGTGCCCTGCACCGAATGGCAGAGGCCCACTTGCTTGATATGCGGGTAGCGGGCATACATTGCCCAGGTGTTCATCGCCATCGGGTTAACGTAGTTGAGCATCGTCGCATTCGGGCACACTTCGGTCATATCGTCGCAGATCCGCCACAGATGCGGGATGGTGCGCAGGGCGCGCATAATGCCGCCGGGGCCTAGCGTATCGGCAATAGTTTGCTCCAGCCCATGACGCTTACAAACCTCAAAATCGGTAACGGTACAAGGCTCGTAGCCGCCAATCTGGAACGCCACCACCACGAAATCCGCCCCTTGCAGCGCTGTTTTTTGATCGGTGTGACAGGTGATGTAGCCGGATGCACCGGCGGAATCCATCAGTTTGCGCACCACGATGTGTGACTCTTCCAGACGCGTCTCGTCAATATCCATCAGCGCAATGTGTGCCGACCTGAGCGCTTCGCGATGAAAAACATCGCCCAGAATATTTTTGACGAAGATGGTCGAACCCGCGCCGATAAAGGTAATTTTTGGGGCTGTCATTATCACTCTCCAGAACAGTAGGTAACGTCTTCATCGTGGCACGCGCCCCCGGCAAAAACCTCCATCTTCCCCATGGAGCATTCCCGGAAACTCAGATCTGATGTCGATCGCTACAAAATCTTAGTTTTTGGGAATAAATAGACGGAAAAGCAGAGTATCCGGCCTGTTAGCCAGGCTAATATCAATTGGAGAGGCGGAGGCTGAATCCGTACTGATGGCATGATTCTGATAATTCAGGAAATGGAGCGACAATGATCGATGAGCCAATTACCTTTCTGCCGCCTGACCCGCATATGTGCAACGGCGATGAGAAGCAGACTCGCAGTCCGCTGTCACTCTATTCTGAATATCAGCGTATGGATATTGAGCTCCGTCGACCGCATGCTATGGCCGCCAGCCACTGGCACGGCCAGGTGGAGGTTAACGTGCCGTTTGACGGCGACGTGGAATATCTGATTAACAACGAAGTGGTGCAGATCAAACAGGGCCATATCACGATGTTCTGGGCTTGTACGCCGCATCAGTTAACGCGCCCGGGCAACTGCCGGCAAATGGCGATTTTGAGCCTGCCGATGCACCTCTTTCTCTCCTGGCCACTGGATCGCGAACTCATTAACCACGTGACTCACGGCATGGTGGTTAAATCACTCGAGACTCAGCAGCTCAGCACCTTTGAAGTCCTGCGCTGGCAGCAGGAAGCCAACAGCCCGAACGAGCAGATCCGGCAGTTAGCGATCGATGAAATTGGTCTGATGCTTAAGCGCTTTAGCCTTTCGGGATGGCAGCCTATCCTGCTTAACAAAACCTCGCGCACCCACAAGAACAGCGTCTCCCGTCACGCGCAATTCTATGTCAGCCAGATGCTGGGCTTTATTGCCGATAATTACGATCAGGCGCTGACCATCAACGACGTCGCAGATCACGTAAAACTCAATGCCAACTATGCAATGGGTATTTTCCAGCGCGTCATGCAGCTCACGTTAAAACAGTACATTACGGTGATGCGCGTTAATCACGTACGCGCGCTGCTCAGCGACACCGACAAAACCATCCTCGATGTGGCGATGACCGCGGGGTTCCGATCCAGTAGCCGATTCTATAGCACCTTCAGCCGCTACGTCGGTATGTCACCCCAGCAATATCGCAAGCTCAGCCAGCAGAAACGACAAATGCTCTGAACCGCATCTATCGCTATTTTCAGCGGTTGCACTCGCGCCGCCATCACGGATAATAAGTAGAGAAAATTTATATTATTACCGTGAAAACACGGCTTTCTGGAGAACGCGCGCTGACTATGCCTGAACATGCCCGTTACGACCTACCGAGTAAACCCGCAGAACAACGCCTGCTGGGCGAGCTGACCGGTTCAGCCTGCGCGACCGAAGTCGCCGAAATCGTTGAACGCCATAGCGGCCCGGTGGTGCTGATTGCCCCGGATATGCAGAACGCGCTGCGCCTGCACGATGAAATCACCCAGTTCACCGACAACCTGGTGGTCAATCTCGCCGACTGGGAAACGCTGCCGTACGACAGCTTCTCGCCGCATCAGGAAATCATCTCCTCGCGCCTGTCCACGCTTTACCAGCTGCCGACCATGCAGCGCGGCGTGCTGATCATGCCGGTGAACACGCTGATGCAGCGCGTTTGCCCGCACAGCTACCTGCACGGCCACGCGCTGGTGATGAAAAAAGGCCAGCGCCTGTCGCGGGATAACCTGCGCGCGCAGCTGGAACAGGCCGGGTATCGCAGCGTCGATCAGGTAATGGAGCACGGCGAATTTGCCACCCGTGGCGCCCTGCTTGACCTCTACCCGATGGGCAGCGCCCAACCGTACCGCATTGACTTCTTTGACGATGAAATCGACAGCCTGCGCGTCTTCGACGTGGATTCTCAGCGCACGCTGGAAGAAGTGGACGCCATCAATCTGCTGCCGGCCCATGAATTCCCGACCGACAAAAACGCCATTGAGCTGTTCCGCAGCCATTGGCGCGACAAGTTCGACGTCAAGCGCGACGCCGAACATATCTACCAGCAGGTGAGCAAAGGCACGCTGCCTGCCGGGATCGAATACTGGCAGCCGCTGTTCTTCAGCGAACCGCTGCCGACGCTGTTTAGCTATTTCCCGGCCAACACGCTGCTGGTGAACACCGGCGATCTGGAAGCCAGCGCCGAGCGCTTCTGGCTGGACGCAAACGCCCGCTTTGAAAATCGCGGCGTGGATCCTATGCGCCCTCTTCTGCCGCCGGAGGATCTGTGGCTGAAAACCGACTCGCTGTTTAGCGAGCTGAAAGCTTGGCCGCGCGTGCAGCTCAAAACGGATTCGCTGGCGAAGAAAGCCGCCAACGTGAATCTGGGTTACAAGGCACTGCCGGATCTGGCCGTGCAGGCGCAGCAAAAAGCCCCGCTGGACAGCCTGCGGAAGTTCCTTGAGTCCTTCACCGGGCCGGTGATTTTCTCTGTCGAAAGCGAAGGCCGCCGTGAAGCGCTGGGCGAACTGCTGGGCCGCATCAAAATCGCACCAAAACGCATTTACCGCCTGGAAGAAGCCGAAAATAACGGCCGCTATCTGATGATCGGCGCCAGCGAGCACGGCTTTATTGATACCCTGCGCAACCGGGCGCTGATTTGCGAAAGCGACCTGCTGGGCGAGCGCGTCAGCCGCCGTCGCCAGGACAGCCGCCGCACCATTAACCCGGACACGCTGATCCGCAACCTGGCCGAGCTGCATGCGGGCCAGCCGGTGGTTCACCTGGAACACGGCGTGGGCCGTTACGCCGGGCTGACCACGCTGGAAGCCGGGGGCATTACCGCCGAATACCTGATGCTGACCTACGCGGGCGACGCCAAACTTTACGTCCCGGTTTCGTCCCTGCACCTGATCAGCCGCTACGCGGGCGGCGCCGACGAAAATGCGCCGCTGCACAAGCTGGGCAGCGATGCCTGGTCCCGCGCCCGCCAAAAAGCAGCGGAGAAAGTGCGCGATGTCGCCGCTGAACTGCTGGATATCTATGCGATGCGCGCCGCCAAAGAAGGCTTTGCCTTTAAGCACGATCGCGAGCAGTACCAGCTGTTCTGTGACAGCTTCCCGTTCGAAACAACCCCGGACCAGGCTCAGGCCATCAACGCCGTGCTGAGTGACATGTGTCGCCCGCTGGCGATGGACAGGCTGGTGTGTGGCGACGTGGGCTTCGGTAAAACCGAAGTTGCGATGCGTGCCGCATTCCTGGCAGTGGAGAACAACAAACAGGTGGCGGTGCTGGTGCCGACGACCCTGCTGGCTCAGCAGCACTACGACAACTTCCGCGACCGCTTCGCCAACTGGCCGGTGCGCATTGAAATGCTTTCCCGCTTCCGCAGCGCCAAAGAACAGACTCAAATTCTGGAACAGGCCAGCGAAGGGAAAATCGATATTCTGATCGGCACCCACAAGCTGCTGCAGGCCGACGTGAAATGGCGCGATCTTGGGCTGTTGATTGTCGATGAAGAGCACCGCTTTGGCGTGCGCCACAAAGAGCGCATCAAAGCGATGCGCGCCGACGTGGATATTCTGACGCTGACCGCAACGCCTATTCCGCGAACCCTGAATATGGCAATGAGCGGCATGCGCGACTTGTCGATTATCGCCACGCCTCCGGCACGCCGCCTGGCGGTGAAAACCTTCGTGCGCGAGTACGACAATCTGGTGGTGCGGGAAGCCATCCTGCGTGAAGTGCTGCGCGGTGGCCAGGTGTATTACCTTTTCAACGACGTCGAAAACATTCAGAAAGCCGCCGATAAGCTGGCTGAACTGGTGCCAGAAGCGCGGATTGCCATCGGCCACGGCCAGATGCGCGAGCGCGAGCTGGAGCGGGTGATGAACGACTTCCACCACCAGCGTTTTAACGTGCTGGTGTGCACCACGATCATCGAAACCGGGATCGATATTCCGACCGCCAATACCATCATCATCGAGCGGGCCGACCACTTTGGCCTGGCGCAGCTTCACCAGCTGCGTGGCCGCGTCGGGCGTTCTCACCACCAGGCCTATGCCTGGCTGCTGACGCCGCACCCGAAGGCAATGACCACGGACGCGCAAAAACGCCTGGAGGCCATTGCCTCGCTGGAAGATTTAGGTGCCGGGTTCGCGTTAGCCACCCACGACCTGGAAATTCGCGGCGCGGGCGAGCTGCTGGGGGAAGATCAGAGCGGGCAGATGGAAACTATCGGCTTCTCGCTGTACATGGAGCTGCTGGAAAACGCCGTCGATGCGCTGAAAGAGGGCCGCGAGCCCTCGCTGGAAGATCTCACCAACAGCCAGACAGAGGTCGAGCTGCGAATGCCCGCCCTGCTGCCGGATGATTTTATTCCCGACGTCAATACGCGCCTGTCGTTCTACAAACGCATCGCCAGCGCCAAAGGCGAGCACGAGCTGGACGAGCTGAAGGTTGAGCTTATCGACCGATTTGGCCTTCTGCCGGATGCGGCACGTAATCTGCTGGATATCGCCGCGCTGCGCCAGCAGGCACAGAGGCTGGGCGTGCGTAAGATTGAGGGCAATGAAAAAGGCGGCACCATCGAGTTCGCGGAGAAAAACCACGTTGACCCGGTATGGCTGATTGGCCTGCTGCAGAAGCAGCCGCAGCATTACCGCCTTGACGGCCCTACCCGACTGAAGTTCTTCCAGGAGCTTGAGGACAGGAAAACGCGCATGGAATGGGTGCGTAACTTTATGCGCAGCCTGGCGGAAAACGCCGCGGCCTGACGCCTCTGCGCCTTACCGCCCGGTAAGGCGCAATTTTCTGTGACATTTACACACTCTTTGCAATCCCCAGGACTTCCCGACACGCAGCTCAGCGATAATTGGCGTTTATCTGCCTCAAAAATTAACCATTAAAATCGCAGGGTTTAAGCTATGTTTGCTTCGCGTACTTTGTCTTTCCGCCGCTGGTTTACCGCCGCCGCCTTACTGGGTGCCGCGGCCATGGCGCTGCCCGCCAGCGCTAACGATTATCCGCTTCCCGCCGCTAACAGCCGCCTGATCGGCAAAAACCTGTTCCATCAGGTTGAAAACGACGGCGGTTCGCTGGAGGCCATTGCCAAAAAGTACAACGTCGGTTTCCTGGCGTTGCTGCAGGCCAACCCGGGCGTGGATCCTTATGTGCCCCGCGCCGGGAGCGTGCTGACCATCCCGCGCCAGATGCTGCTGCCGGACGTCCCACGCGAGGGCATCGTGATTAACCTCGCCGAACTGCGTCTGTACTATTTCCCGGCAGGGAAAAACAGCGTCACCGTTTACCCGATTGGCATTGGCCAGCTGGGCGGAGACACGCTGACCCCGACGATGGTGACCAAAATTTCCGACAAACGGGCCAACCCGACCTGGACACCAACGGCCAATATTCGGGCGCGTTACCTGGCGCAGGGCATTAAGCTCCCGGCCGTGGTTCCTGCGGGGCCGGATAACCCGATGGGGCACCACGCGATTCGCCTGGCAGCGTTCGGCGGCGTTTACCTGCTGCACGGCACCAACGCCGACTTCGGCATCGGTATGCGCGTCAGTTCCGGCTGTATCCGCCTGCGCGACGGCGATATCAAAGCGCTGTTCAACACGGTTCCGGTCGGCACTTCAGTGCGCATCATCAACACGCCAATCAAAGCGTCCGTTGAGCCGGATGGCTCCCGCCTGGTTGAAGTTCACCAGCCGCTGTCCAAAGCGATTGATGATGACCCGAAAGTTCTGCCGATTGTGCTAAACGAGCAGATGACGCAGTTCCGCAACGCACCTAAAACCGATACGCAGGTGATGGAACAGGCCATGGAGCACCGTTCCGGGATGCCGGTCAACGTCAATGCCCATGCTGCTGACCAGCCGAACAACGAAATCTGAGTTAAATCTTCAGGTGTAAAAAAAGGCCCTGTCTTACGACAGGGCCTTTTGCTTGCAGTGGCATATAACGAATAAGGTCAAACGTATTGAGGGTTAACGTCTGGCTTATTTATAGATGACGGCAGTACCGTGCAGGGTGTTCGGACCGTTAACGGAGGTAATACGGAACGATTTAGCGCCCATTGCATCGGCCTTCGCGGCCAACTGTTCTTCCAGGGAAGAGAGGTTGCTGCCCGCATTGGCGCTGATGGTGCCAACTTTTTGCTGACCAGCAGGGGTAGCAGAAACTTCAACCGCCGCAAAGCTTGCAAATGAGAGTGAGCTAATCACAGCGGCAGCGAACAGAGTAGTTAAGGTTTTCATGATTCAGGTCCTAAGCAGGTGAACGTTAGGTCGTTAAACTTAATTAGTTAACGATCGATAACTAAATCATAATCGTGATCCACATCACACGTCAACACATTTTAATAACGACCGTTAATTAATTAAAAAAAGCGCTATTTTTCATTGTGATAAGAAATAATTATTTTTCATAACGTGGCACTGGCTACCGCCGCCGATTATTTTTATAATAAGTGTTCACTAATTAGACAGAGGTTAAACGGCAGGTATGGCAACCGAGACTTTAAGTTGCAGCAAAAAAAGCCGTGGCCGTCCAAAAGTGTTTGACAGGGAAGCAGCACTCGACAAGGCCATGACACTCTTCTGGCAGCATGGCTATGAAGCAACATCCATGGCGCATCTGGTAGAAGCCACCGGGGCAAAGGCCCCAACGCTCTACGCGGAGTTCATCAACAAAGAAGGTCTGTTCCGCGCGGTGCTGGATCGCTATATCGCGCGCTTTGCGGCGAAGCACGAGGCCTGCCTATTCTGTGAAGAGCAGACCATGGAAGCCGCGCTGGAGAACTATCTTTCCGCGGTCGCACAATGTTTTACCGACAAGAGCACGCCCGCTGGTTGCTTTATCATTTGCACCTCATCCGTGCTGGCCGCGTCGTCGGAAGACATCGCCGCAACGATAAAAGCCCGCCATGCCGTGCAGGAACAAACGCTGGTGCGTTTCCTTGAAATGCGCCAGCAAAAAGGCGAGATCCCGGCGGAACGTAACATTCGCTGCCTGGCAAAATACCTGTGCTGCATCATTCAGGGGATGTCGGTCAGCGCCCGCGAGAACGCCAGCTATGAAGAGTTAATGCAGATTGTGAAAACCACGGTGATGTTGATGCCGCAGTTGAAGAAGATCTGATCCAGGGCGGCCAATGGCCGCCCTTTTCACTAGCGAACTCGCCCTTTCGCCCAGTAGGCCATAAAGTTAATGGCTTCGTGCTCAACGCCACGTTCGCCAATCAAATGGCGGCGCAGCAGCTTAACCACCGTCGACTCCGCCGCTACCCAGCCGTAAAACTCGTTGCTACCGGTGGTGGCTTTATCCCACAGCAGTTCGCCTTCGGCCTCTTCCTGGACGGCTTCGTGATGGCCGCTATCCGGCACCCTCGCCTGCATTTTTACCGCCTGAATCAGGCATTCGCCGTGGGTGGCAGAGACGGTTTTGCGCGGCAGCCAGTTGATCTCGGCGAAGCCATAGGCGCTTAAGTCCACGCAGTCCCCTTCGTCCGGCACCTCAAAAAAGGCCTGTATTTTTGGCGGCTGAGCCTGGCGAGCCAGCATTTCCAGAATGCCTCGTGCGGCGGGTAAAGCCGTCTCATCAGCGATAATCAGCGCGTTTCGCAGCCCGGCAGGCGGCGTCCATTCATAGCCGCCGCTGTCTTCCGGGTGGGCGGCGTTCGGGGCCACAATCTGGATAGCATCGCCGGGAACAGAATTAATCGCCCATGCGGAGGCCGGGCCTTCAGTGCCGTGGCTGACAAACTCCACCGTCACTTCCTGACGGGCAGGATCGACATGGCGCAGCGTATAGGTGCGGATCACCGGGCGCTTCTCTTTTGGCATCCCCTGGGCAATCTGATACCACTGCCCTTCGGCAGGCAGCGACGGCAGCGTTCCGTCTTCGGACGGAAACAGCATTTTAATACGTTGATCAGGCGAGTCACATTTCATCTGCGCCACATCAGGCCCGCTAAATACCAGGCTCAGCAGCGAAGGCGACACGGCCGTTTTCCGCGCCAGTTGAACGTTAAACAGACGATAGCCCTGAACTCCAGCCATAACTTTTCCTTACGCTTAAATTACAGAATGACGTGAACGGTGGCGGCTGCGCCAGATAACGCCGGACACCACGGTAAATAACACGGCGGCTAAAAAGGCCACCATAATCAACGCTGCCTCAGCGCCCGTTTTTGATACCAGCGGCACCAGCATGGCACAAAGCCCGTAGCCCAGAGTGTGGCTGGTCGCGACCCAGCCGGCCCCTGCCCCATCGGCAAGCTTGTCGTTCAGCAACAGTTGATAGGCCGGGGTCGCCAGCGCGGCCCCAAACGACAGTACCGCGCAGCCGACGTAAAACAGCCACAGCTGAACGGAAATCATCATCGCCAGGCCAACGATCATCAGCAGCCCGGCGCTCAACAGGAGCCCCATTGGCTTCAGGCGCTGTGGCCGGAGAATGCCAAACTGTGCGGAGAGCGAAGCCACCGCGGCCAGGCTCAGCAGCCAGGCAACCTGATGGCTAATTGCGGCGGTATCCGTGGCAAACTGGCGGCCAAGCGCCGGAGAGAGCCCCAGCTGCATCAGGCTGACCGAGGCCGAAAGCAGCAAGGCACACAGCAGATAAGGCAGGCAATCGGGCCGAAGACGAGCGCTTTTACGCTCGGCTGCGGGCTGCGGCGGCGTGCCCGGCAGACGCAACAGCATCACAAGCGCCAGCAGCGGGGCAACCATCAGAAGTCCCAACGGGGCGAGCGGATGAATCGCTAACATGCCGGCGGCGCAAAGCGGGCCAAACAAGCGCCCGCTGCTCAGCCCGGAGCTGATCGTGGCCAGCGCCGCCATGCGCTTTCCTTCCCCGGCACGCTGCAGCGCCCAGACCTGGCAGGCCGGAACCATCGCCGACACGGTCAAGCCGTAGATAATCCTCGCCACAATCAATATGCCCAGCCCGAGATAACCCGCGACCGCATCCGTGGCCAGCAGCAGGCAGCCAAGTCCGAGCAGCATAAAGCTTGCGCCATAGCCTCCCAGCGCCCAAAGCACCACGGGCTTACTGCCGAGGCGCGCAATCTGTTTCCCCCACCACGGCGAGGACGGTAAAAACAGCATCGACCCAAGCGTTAGCAATGCCGCCCAGACGGACAGGCTCAGATGTGTCTGCATCACCAGCACCGGAATCGCGACCAGCAGGCCGTTTTGCCCGACGCCAAGTAGCCCGGCGCTCAGCGCAAGTGGCCAACAGGAAAGGGATTTTTGCGGCGAATCCGCCAGTTCTAGCGATGTCAAAATGTTACTAACCCGTGTGGTTATTGTGCGTATTTGTAAAATTAATTTTATCTATTCTAACAATTGTTATTGATAATGAGAAACGTTATCGGCAGAATTCGCATTATCATAACGCGTGGAAACTGTTTGATGATGACTTTGCCAAATAAAACTCTGGCCTGGGATGTGGCCGCACAGTGCTTTCTTAATTCCCTTGTCCGTGAAACCAGCGACTGGCGACTAACCGACAGCCACCCAGCCGAACTCATTATCCCCCTGGGGGAACAGCAGGCGCTCTACTTCAAAGTGGCCTATTTCTCCCCCACCCAGCATCACCGCTTCGAATTCCCGGCTCGTCTGGTCACTGCCAGCGGCAGTCAGCCGATAGACTTTGCCACCCTTTCCCAGCTGATTGTCGATAAACTCCAGCACCAGCAGATGCTGCCAGCCACCGGCTGCGAAGCGTTTTATCAGCGCGTAATGGAAAGCCATGCCCACACGCAGCAGGCGATTGAAGCCCGTCATGACTGGAATGGGCTGCGCGAAAAAGCGCTGAATTTTGGCGAAGCCGAGCAGGCATTGCTGGTGGGACACGCCTTTCACCCGGCGCCAAAATCCCACGAACCGTTTAACCAGCAGGAAGCCGAGCGCTATCTGCCTGACTTCGCCCCGCATTTCCCGCTGCGCTGGTTCGCCGTAGATAAAAGCTACCTGGCGGGCGAAAGTCTGCACCTCAATCTGCAGCAGCGCCTGACGCGCTTTGCGGCTGAAAATGCGCCGCAGCTGCTGAGCGAGCTCAGCGACAATCAATGGCTGTTCCCGCTGCATCCGTGGCAGGCCGGCTATCTGCTGGAGCAGGACTGGTGCCAGCAGCTGGTCGCCAAAGGTTTGGTGAAAGATTTAGGCGAAGCCGGTGCACCATGGCTGCCGACCACGTCATCACGCTCGCTTTACTGCGCCACCAGCCGCGACATGATCAAGTTTTCTCTGAGCGTGCGCCTGACCAACTCCGTGCGTACGCTGTCGGTAAAAGAAGTTAAACGCGGCATGCGCCTGGCGCGCCTGGCGCAAACTGACCGCTGGCAAACGCTGCAGGCCCGCTTCCCGACCTTCCGCGTGATGCAGGAAGACGGCTGGGCCGGACTGCGCGATCTCCACGGCAACATCATGGAAGAAAGCCTGTTTGCCCTGCGCGAAAACCTGTTGGTTGAGCAGCCGCAGAGCCAGACTAACGTCCTGGTTTCCCTGACCCAGTCAGCCCCGGACGGCGGAGATTCCCTGCTGGTTGCCGCCGTGAACCGCCTGAGCTCTCGCCTTAGGATCACGCCGAAACAGGCTGCACACGCCTGGGTCGACGCCTATTGCCAGCAGGTGCTGAAGCCGCTGTTTACCGCCGAAGCGGATTACGGCCTGGTTCTCCTCGCTCACCAGCAAAATATTCTGGTGGAGATGCAGCAGGATCTGCCGGTCGGGCTTATCTACCGCGACTGCCAGGGCAGCGCTTTTATGCCGCATGCCGCAGGCTGGCTCGACATGATTGGCGAAGCACAGGCGGAAAACGTCTTCACTCGCGAACAGCTGCTGCGCTACTTCCCTTACTACCTGCTGGTCAATTCGACCTTCGCCGTGACCGCCGCGCTGGGTGCTGCGGGGCTGGATAGCGAAGTGAACCTGATGAGCCGTGTACGCAGCGCGCTTAGCGCCGTGCGTGACGAGGTGACGCATAAAACCTGCCTCGACTACGTGCTGGAAAGCCCGCACTGGAACGTGAAGGGGAACTTCTTCTGCTACCTGCACGACCATAACGAAAACACCATCATCGATCCTTCGGTGATTTACTTCGACTTTGTAAACCCGCTGCTGGCTCAGGAGGGCTGAATGTTTCAGGCATCTATTGTTCACGGCGGCCACGGGCTGCACTGTGAAAAACTCAATAAGCCTCTGAATCTGAGCTGGGGCCAGGACGGCGGCGCAGTCCTGCACTGGCCGGGCGAACTGCCTGCAGGCTGGCTGCGCGATGCGCTGGATCAGATGTTCGTCGCGGCGCCGCAGCTTACTTCCATCGTGCTGCCTTACGCCGAATGGCGGGAAGAACCGCAGGCGCTGGTGCTGTTCGATCTGCTGAAAAGCGACATCGTTCACCGCGCAACCTTCTGGCAGCAACCGCTGTGGCTCAGCGCTCCGGCGAAGCACGCTTCCGGCGAAATGGTATTTGACGCTGAGCGCGAGATCTATTACCCGCTGCGCCCTGCCCGCCCGTCCGGCGAAGTTTACCGCCGCTACGATCCGCGCGTTCGCAAAACGCTGAGCTTCCGCGTGGCCGATCCGGCGTTGGACGCAGAACGTTTTACCCGCTGGATGAACGATCCGCGCGTGGACTATTTCTGGGAGCAAAGCGGCTCGCGGGAGGTACAAACCGCGTATCTGGAACGCCAGCTCACCGGAAAACATGCGTTTCCGCTGATCGGCTGCTTTGACGACCAGCCGTTCAGCTACTTCGAAATTTACTGGGCAGCGGAAGATCGCATCGGCCGCCATTACCCGTGGCAGCCGTTTGATCGCGGCCTGCATCTGCTGGTGGGCGAGCAGCAGTGGCGCGGCGCGCACTATGTACAAAGCTGGCTGCGTGGCTTAACCCACTACCTTCTGCTGGACGAGCCGCGCACGCAGCGTACCGTGCTGGAGCCGCGCGCCGACAACCAGCGCCTGTTCAAGCATCTGGAGCCTGCGGGCTATGTGACGCGCAAGGAATTTGACTTCCCGCACAAGCGTTCACGCCTGGTCATGGCTAACCGCCACAACTTCTTTAGCGAGGTAGGCCTGTAATGAATCGCAAGGATTGGGATTTCGTTAACCGCCAGCTGGTAGCCAAAATGCTGGCTGAGCTGGAGTACGAGCAGGTTTTTCAGGCCGAATCGCTGGGCGAAAATCGCTACTGCATCAGCTTAGCCGGGGCCGAGTGGCATTTTAACGCCGAGCGCGGCATCTGGGGCTGGCTGTGGGTAGACGCGCAAACGCTGCGCTGTGCGGACGAGCCTGTGCTAGCGCAGACGCTGCTCATGCAGCTCAAGCCGGTGTTGTCGATGAGCGACGCCACCGTGGCCGAGCATATGCAGGATCTGTACGCCACGCTGCTGGGCGACCTGCAGCTGCTGAAAGCGCGCCGCGGCATGAGAGCTGATAACCTGATCGATCTCGACGCTGACCGCCTGCAGTGCCTGCTGAGCGGCCACCCGAAATTCGCCTTTAACAAAGGGCGTCGCGGCTGGGGCAAAGAGGCGCTGGAGCGCTATGCGCCGGAGTATGCCAATACCTTCCAGCTGCACTGGCTGGCGGTTAAACGCGAACATATGGTCTGGCGCTGCGATAGCGAACTGGATATTCAGCAGCTTATCGCCGCCGCGATGGACGAGCAGGAGCTGGCCCGCTTTACGCAGGCGTGGCAGAACAATGGCCTGGATGATAACTGGCTGCCGCTGCCGGTGCATCCGTGGCAGTGGCAGCAGAAAATTGCTCTGGATTTCGTGGCCGATCTCGCCGAAGGCAAGATGGTGTCTCTGGGCGAATTTGGCGATCAGTGGCTGGCCCAGCAGTCGCTGCGCACCCTGACCAACGCCAGCCGCCAGGGCGGGTTAGACATCAAGCTGCCGCTGACGATTTACAACACCTCCTGCTACCGCGGTATTCCGGGCAAGTACATTGCCGCCGGGCCGCTGGCTTCCCGCTGGCTGCAGAACGTCTTTGCTACCGACAGCACGCTGGTGAAAACCGGGGCGGTGATCCTCGGCGAACCGGCTGCCGGCTATGTTTCTCATGAGGGCTACGCCGCGCTGGCTCAGGCGCCCTATCGCTACCAGGAGATGCTGGGCGTTATCTGGCGCGAGAACCCGACCCGCTGGCTGAAGCCTGACGAGACGCCGATTCTGATGGCGACCCTGATGGAGTGCGACGAAAACAATCAGCCGCTGATTGGGGCCTATATTGCCCGCTCCGGCATGGATGCAGAAGCCTGGCTGACGCAGATGTTCCGCGTGGTGGTGGTGCCGCTGTATCACCTGCTCTGCCGCTATGGCGTGGCGCTGATCGCCCATGGACAAAATATTACGCTCGCCATGAAAGACGGCGTGCCGCAGCGCGTGCTGCTGAAAGATTTTCAGGGCGATATGCGTCTGGTGAAGGATGAGTTCCCGGAGATGGACTCCCTGCCTCAGGAAGTGCGGGATGTGACCGCCCGCCTGAGCGCCGACTATTTAATTCATGATTTGCAGACCGGCCATTTTGTGACGGTGCTGCGTTTTGTTTCGCCGCTCATGGCCCGCCTTGGCGTGCCGGAGAGACGCTTTTATCAGCTGCTGGCCGCAGTGTTGAGTGATTACATGCAGGAACACCCGCAAATGTCGGCGCGTTTTGCGCTTTTCTCACTCTTTAAGCCACAAATCATCCGCGTTGTGCTGAACCCGGTAAAACTGACCTGGCCTGACCAGGACGGCGGCAGCCGCATGCTGCCGAATTACCTCGAGGATCTGCAAAACCCGCTGTGGCTGGTAACCAGGGATTGAATTATGACAAACACTGTTGATTTTATTGGCGTAGGTATCGGCCCGTTTAACCTGAGCATTGCGGCGCTGTCTCACGAAGCAGAGGGATTTAGCAGCCAGTTCTTTGACAGCCGCCCTGACTTTGCGTGGCACCCGGGCATGTTAGTGCCGGACTGCCATATGCAGACCATGTTCCTGAAAGACCTGGTCAGCGCCGTGGCCCCCACCAGCCCGTTCAGCTTTGTGAACTACCTGGTGAAACGTAAAAAATTCTACCGTTTTCTGACCACCGAGCTGCGCACCGTCTCGCGCGATGAGTTTTCGGACTACCTGCGCTGGGCCGCAGAGGGCATGAACAACCTGCAGTTTAACCAGACGGTTGAGCGCGTTGATTTCGACGAGCAGCGCAAGCTGTTTGTGGTGCAGACCAGCCAGGGGGAAACGCTGGCGCGCAACATTTGCCTCGGCATTGGCAAGCAGCCTCACCTGCCGCCGTGCGTAAAAACCGCCACGCCAACCTGCTTCCACGCCAGCGAAATGAGCCTGCGTCTGCCGAATCTGGCCGGGAAACGCGTCACGGTGGTTGGCGGCGGGCAAAGCGGTGCCGACCTGTTCCTGAATGCGTTCCGTGGCGCCTGGGGCGAAGTTGCCGAAGTGAACTGGGTTTCACGCCGCAATAACTTTAACGCGCTGGATGAAGCCGCGTTTGCCAACGAATACTTCACGCCGGAATACGTCACCGGCTTTGTGGGCCTGAATGAAGGCGCGCGGCAGAAAATGCTCGATGAGCAGAAGATGACCTCCGACGGCATTACCGCCGATTCGCTGCTGACCATCTACCGCGAGCTGTATCACCGCTTTGAAGTGCTCGGGCTGCCGCGCAATGCTCGCCTGCTGCCAAGCCGCTCTGTAACAGGCCTTGAAAGCCGTGGCCAGGGCTGGCAGCTGCTGCTGGAACACCATCTGGACAAGGGCTATGACACGCTGGACAGCGACGTGGTGATTTTCGCCACCGGCTACCGCCCTACGCTGCCGCAAATGCTTTCGCCGTTAATGTCACGCATGACGATGCTGGATGAGTGCAACTTCAAAGTGCGCGACGACTTTACGCTGGAGTGGAATGGCCCGGCCGGAAATAACATCTTCGCGGTCAACGCCAGCATGCAAACCCACGGCATTGCCGAGCCGCAGCTGAGCCTGATGGCGTGGCGCTCCGCCAAAATCCTGAATCGCGCGCTGGGGCGTGATTTGTTCGATCTCAGTACGCCGCCCGCGCTGATCCAATGGCGCAGCGGCAGCCGGGAAAAACCGCAGCACAGCGCTGCGTCCTTAACTCACTACTCCTCAAAATCATTCGAAATGCAGCCCGGCGCTAACTGAGTTTATCCCCCGGCACGCAGGCCACTGCGGGACGGGGGTAACCGTTAACCCCGCGTCAAATTGAAGAATGACGAGGACACAGCATATTTGGGCAGATGTTTGTCAGCCCGTATGAAGGAACAATGATGATAACCAAAAAGCAAACGCTTTGGGCGCTCAATCCGTTACTGCTCGCCATGATGGCACCGGCAGTGGCACAGCAAACCAGTGACGAGACGATGGTGGTTTCTGCCAACCGCAGCAACCGCACCGTCGCCGAGATGGCTCAAACCACCTGGGTGATCGAGAAAGCCGAACTGGAGCAGCAGATCCAGGGCGGCAAAGAGTTTAAAGACGCGCTAGCCCAGCTGATCCCTGGCCTCGACGTCAGCAGCCAGAGCCGTACCAACTACGGCATGAACCTGCGTGGTCGCCCGCTGGTCGTGCTGGTTGACGGGGTACGCCTCAACTCTTCCCGTATCGACAGCCGCCAGCTGGACTCTATCGACCCGTTCAACATCGATCATATTGAAGTCATTTCCGGGGCGACCTCCCTGTACGGCGGCGGCAGTACCGGCGGGCTGATTAATATCGTGACAAAAAAAGGCCAGAAAGATACACAGGTAGAGTTTGAGACCGGGATCAAGAGCGGCTTTAACAGCAGCAAAGACCACGATGAGCGCGTCGCCAGCGCCATCTCCGGCGGGAACGACCATATTTCTGGCCGCGCCTCGATCGCCTATCAAAAATTCGGCGGCTGGTATGACGGCAAGGGTGATGCCACCCTGCTCGACAACACCCAGACCGGGTTACAGTATTCCGACCGTCTGGACGTGATGGGCACCGGGACGCTGAACATCGATGAAAACCAGCAGCTTCAATTAGTCACCCAATATTATAAAAGTCAGGGCGATGACGATTACGGCCTGGACCTTGGGAAAAATTTCTCAGCAATCAGCGGCGCAAGCACCCCTTACGTTAGCAAAGGGCTGAACTCTGACCGAGTCCCCGGCACAGAACGTCACCTGATCAGCATGCAATATTCCAACAGCGACTTCCTCGGCCAGGAGATGGTGGGCCAGGTTTACTACCGTGATGAGTCGTTGCTGTTCTACCCGTTCCCGACGGTAAACGCGAGCCAAAAAGCGACCGCATTCTCCTCTTCCCAGCAGGATACTAACCAGTACGGCGCGAAACTGACCTTCAACAGCAAGCCGCTCGACGGCTGGCAGCTGACCTACGGCCTGGACGCGGACCACGAGCGCTTCACCTCTAACCAGATGTTCTTCGATCTGGCGCAGGCCAGCGCCTCAGGCGGCCTGAATAACCAGAAAATCTATACCACCGGACGTTACCCGGCGTATGACATCAGCAACATGGCGGCGTTCCTGCAGTCCAGCTATGACATCAACGAGATCTTTACCCTGAGCGGCGGCGTGCGTTACCAGTACACCGAGAATAAGATTGATGATTTCATCGGCTACTCGCAGCAGCAGCAAATTGCCTCAGGTAAAGTAAAATCCGCCGATGCTATCCCTGGCGGCTCCACCAACTACGACAACTACCTGTTCAACGCCGGCCTGCTGATGCACCTCACCGAGCGCCAGCAGACGTGGCTGAACTTCTCCCAGGGCGTGGAGCTGCCTGATCCGGGTAAATACTACGGCCGTGGCACCTATGGCGCGGCGGTTAACGGCCACCTGCCGCTGACCAACAGCGTCAACGTCGGCGCGAGCAAGCTGCAGGGCGTGAAGGTTGACTCCTACGAGCTGGGCTGGCGCTACACCGGCGACAGCCTGCGCACGCAGATTGCCACCTACTACTCGCTGTCTAATAAGGAAGTCGTCCCGAATACTGACCTGACCATTAGCGTGAATGACAATAAACGCCGGGTTTATGGCGTGGAAGGCGCGGTGGATTACTTTATCCCTGACAGCGAATGGAGCACCGGGGCTAACTTCAACGTCTTAAAAACCGAGTCAAAAGTGAACGGCAGCTGGGAGAAGGTTACCGTTAAAACCGCCAGCCCGTCGAAAGCCACCGCCTATATTGGCTGGGCGCCGGACCCGTGGAGCCTTCGTGTGCAAAGCACCACCTCGTTTGACGTCAGCGATAGCGCAGGGAATGAACTCAAAGGTTACACCACTGTTGATTTACTGGGCAGCTACCAGCTCCCGGTGGGTAAACTTAGCTTCAGCGTTGAGAACCTGCTGGACCGCGACTACACCACACTTTGGGGCCAGCGCGCGCCTCTGAACTACAGCCCAGGCTACGGTCCTGCTTCGCTGTATAACTACAAAGGCCGTGGTCGCACCTTCGGCATGAACTACTCTGTGCTGTTCTAAGCCTCTTCCTTGCCCGGCAGCTGCCGGGCAAGTTCACACGCTTACCCTTCCTAACAGTTTATCCCTCGACCCGCGCAAAATAGTCTTTTAAAAATAAGGGATATTTTCCTCTCTTATGACCGGAGACGATATGCAAGTTGGGTTTATTGGCGTGGGCAGCGTAATAGAAACGGCTTACCTGCCAGCTATTCAGCGACTCGCCCGGCGCGATGTGGTTTGCTATGGGTTTGATCCCGCCCCACGCTACCGCTCTGATGCCATCACGCTTCTCCCCTCCCTAACCCAGCTTCTGGCGCTGCCGCTTGACCTGGTGTTTATCACCACGTCATCGCTCCAGCATTGGCCGATCCTGAAGCAGGTGCTACAGCAAAGTTCGCTGCCCGTCGTGGTGGAAAAACCCGTCTCGGCAACGCTTCAGCAGTTGGACGAACTGACATCATTCCTGAGCGATCCGGCCATTGCCGCGCGGGTGCTCGCCCTGGATCACTGGATGGTGAGAACCGATGCGGCACGTTTTATCGACCGCCTCGAATATATCGACCGTATTGAGGGATTCCTGCTGGAGCCCAGCGGGTTTAATGCCGTCGGAGAGCCGATTGCGCTGAATTTTGCCACCGGCGAGCCTGATACTCGTGCGCTGCACCACCCGGACGGCGTTATCGTGGACATCGGCACGCATGTGCTGGCGATGATGCGCGAAACGCTGATGCAGGCGGGCGCTGACGAAGCGCTGGAGCTTGAGTTGCTGCTGGCCAAAGACCGGCTCGGCAACGGCATTGTGCCCGGCGATGTCACCACGGCAGAGGGCCAGGCGCTGCTGCGCGGGGAAATGGGCGGCATCCCCTGCGTGCTACAGCTGAACAAATATGCCGGGCCCGCCGGGGGGCAAAAAGGTATTAATATCGTGCTGAAAGATGGCAGAGTGATTGCCGTCGACAGACGCGGGGTAAATGAAACCCTGAGCGTTGACGACGAGGTAAAACTGGATATCAGCGGGCCGCTGTACGACCGCTGCCTCGGAGAGGTCATTTTTGCCGGTAAAACACTGTTTGAGCAGGCTCCTGAGACGATTCCCGCCTTAACCCGCCGCAGAATTCAGGAAGTCAGGGTCTTATTGACGCTGCAGCAAACGCTGCGCGGCGAGCACTAGAAACACAAAACCCGCCGAAAGGCGGGTTTATATTTTAAGACTCGGCATCAGGCTTTGTTCAGCACCAGCTGGCCTTTGCTGTCCAGCGGGATCTGAGTGCCAGGGTCTTTATCCATGCGGATTTTGCCCTGCTGATCGCCGATTTTGTAGGTCACATCATAACCGAGCATTTTTTCTGATTTGTCATACACAGTCTTGCAGCGCTGCTGGGTGGTGGTGTAGGTATCCCCCTCCTGCATCGCGCCCTGCACCTGGTTCCCGGCGTAGCCGCCGCCCAGCGCGCCCACGACCGTGGCAACATCCTTCCCGCGTCCACCGCCAAACTGATGACCAAGGACGCCCCCGGCCACCGCGCCCAGAGCAGAACCTAGAATACGGTTCTCATCCTGAACAGGTTTGCGGTGCGTCACGGCCACATTGCGGCACTCCTGACGCGGTGTTTTAACCGTTTCCTTGATTGGCGTCGCTGACACCACCTGTGCATACTGGGGACCACGGTCAAACACGTTCAAACTGGCTACCGCAGCCACGCCCAGCGCAGCGGCCACGCCAATACCTATACCCGCTAACATTGATTTATTCACAGGACATCCTCCTGACCTTGTTGTTAACCTAATTTTGCACTGCAGTGACAATATTGAGAAATCAGACAACGGATCAAAAGTGCGGGATCGTGCGGTGAAAACGTGTGTTTAAGACAACTCCGAGCAATCCGCCAGGAATATGCCGAATGTTATGCTGCTTCCCGGCAATAAAAAACCCGGCACGGGGGCCGGGTTTCGGAAGGAAATAAAACTTAGTGCAGCTTCAGGCGTGGACGAATCACGCGGTTGATGCTGCCCACCAGCATCATCAGGCCAGTTTTGAAATAACCGTGCAGCGCAATCTGGTGCATACGGTACAGGGAGATGTACACGAAGCGGGCGATGCGGCCTTCCACCATCATCGAGCCGCGCATCAGGTTACCCATCAGGCTACCCACGGTGGAGAATTTGGACAATGAAACCAGCGAGCCGTGATCTTTATAGCTGTAAGCTTTGAGCGGCTGGCCTTTCATCTGCGCAAGGATGTTCGTCAGCGCGCGGGAAGCCATCTGGTGCGCGGCCTGAGCGCGAGGAGGCACGAAACCACCTTCCGGGCGAGCGCAGGATGCACAGTCGCCGATAGCATAGATATCCGGGTCGCGCGTGGTCTGCAGCGTTGGCTCAACCACCAGCTGGTTAATGCGGTTAGTTTCAAGGCCGCCGATATCTTTCATGAAGTCTGGCGCTTTAATGCCCGCCGCCCAGACCATCAGATCCGCTTCGATGAACTCGCCGTCTTTGGTGTTCAGGCCATGCGCTTCGGCACTGGTCACCATGGTTTGCGTCAGCACGCGAACGCCAAGCTTGGTCAGTTCGCTGTGCGCGGCGGCAGAAATGCGCGGCGGCAGCGCAGGCAGAATGCGCTCCCCGGCTTCCACCAGCGTGACGTTCAGCGCTTCGTTGGTCAGCCCTTTGTAGCCGTAGCTGTGCAGTTGCTTAACGGCGTTATGCAGCTCAGCAGACAGCTCAACGCCCGTCGCGCCACCACCAACGATAGCGATGTTAACCTTGCCGCTTGCGCCCAGGTTGGCGGAGTATTTCAGGAACAGGTTTAGCATCTCGGAATGGAAACGACGCGCCTGATGCGGGTTGTCGAGGAAGATGCAGTTCTCTTTCACGCCAGGGGTGTTGAAGTCGTTGGAGGTGCTCCCCAGCGCCATCACCAGCGTGTCGTATGGCAGCTTGCGCTCAGGCACCAGCAGCTCGCCCTTTTCATCGCGCAGTTCGGCGATGGTCAGCGTTTTGCTTTCGCGGTTGATATCCACCACGGAACCCAGCTGGAACTGGAAATGATGATTGCGCGCGTGGGCCAGGTAGCTCAGCGCATCCACGCCTTCATCCAGCGAACCGGTAGCCACTTCATGCAGCAGCGGTTTCCACAGGTGGCTGTGGTTACGGTCGACGAGCGTAATTTTGGCTTTTTTGCCACGCCCCAGTTTTTTACCTAACTGAGTCGCCAGCTCCAGACCACCAGCGCCGCCGCCAACAATCACTATTTTTTTCAATGGTGTAGTCAACTTGACCCCCTAAAATATTAACCAATTGTTAATTAAAAGTTATCCAAATAACCTTTAATTAACAAAGGGTTACTGCACGTTTAACGCCAAACTTTATCGAGAATAACATGAAGGGTGCATTGGTCATACCAAAATTGATGTACATCAATTTTTATGCCGAAAAGATAAACAAAAAGGCCAGCGCGAGGCTGACCATGACATTTTCCCTAAATAATTCGAGTTGCAGGACGGCGGCAAAGCTGAGAAACCCCAGGAGCATAGCTAACTATGTGACTGGGGTGACAAATCTGTCGGGAATAGATTTGAACGCTGCTCGCAGCGGCCCTTTAGGGTGAGGCTCATGGATGAGCCGAATAGCAGGTGCAGCCAACACACCTGCGGCTTGAAGGTATGACGGGAAAATTTAGCCCAGGGTTTTAAAGGCTTTAATGCGTTGCAAATGCCGGGAGATATTTTTGAATTTGTGGGTTTGCTGCTCGTCCCAGACGATTTCATAGTAGTGATGCAGCGCTTCAGCCGTGCGCCGGTTGTCCAGCGCTTCGTCGTTGCGCGAGAGAATAGCCAGGCAGCGATCGCGGTTCTTCTCACGGAAGTTTGGCACGCACTTGGTGGTGATATCCGCGTACTCTTCCGGCCTGTCGATCTTCCCTTCCATGTTTTCATGGGGGTAAAGGTTCGGGTTAAAAATAACCTGCCGCATATCGCAGAGAAAACCAATGCGCTCCGCCCAGAATCCGCCGAGACCCACGCCGCAAATTAAGGGACGTTCGTCGTCGGTAAGCTGCTGCATCTTGTCGACTTCCTTCAGCAGATGCTGCATGTCGTGCTTCGGATGCAGCGTGCTGTAGCTGATCAGCCGCACATCGGGATCGATAAACTGAAGCTGCAGCACTTTTTCATGGTTTCCGGGACTGTTTGAGTCAAAACCGTGCAAATAGATTATCATCGCATCCTCATTACCTGAATATTAGCCCGCCTTATGCGCCTGCCACTGCTCGTGCAGCGCTTCCAGCTTCTGGTTCACCTGCTTCCAGCGATCGGATGAACGCAGCTCATCGCGGGTAAATGACCCTTTATGATACAAACCTGTAACACGTTCTGCTTTGACCGGCGACAGGTTATCAAGCACGCTCACCGCACCTTTACGATTATTGCAGACGAGGATCATATCGCAACCGGCGTCCAGCGATGCCTGACCGCGTTCGGCATAACTGCCCATGATAGCCGCGCCTTCCATCGACAAATCATCGGAGAAAATCACACCATTAAAGCCCAGTTCGCCGCGCAGGACCGTTTTTAGCCAATACTCAGAGCCGCTAGCCGGACGCGGATCGACTTCATCATAGATAACGTGGGCAGGCATGATGGCATCCAGCTTATTCTCGCGAATCAGTGAGGCAAAAATGCGCATGTCATGCTCGCGGATTTCCGCCTTCGGGCGCGGGTCGTGCGGGGTTTCTTTGTGCGAGTCGGCGGTGACCGCCCCGTGGCCAGGGAAGTGTTTACCGGTGGTTTTCATGCCCGCAGCATGCATCCCGTCGATAAAACGCGTGGCCATTGCCAGCGCTTTGGCCGGATCTTCATGGTAAGAACGTTCCCCAATGGCCGCACTGATGTGCCCGATATCCAGCACCGGCGCAAAGCTGATGTCGATATCCATGGCGATCATTTCGCTCGCCATCAGCCAGCCAGCCTCAGCCGCCAGCTTGCCGCCCTCTTCCAGGCCGCGGAGTGCCGCAAAAGATTGTGCCGCAGGCAGACGGGTAAACCCTTCGCGGAAGCGCTGCACGCGGCCGCCTTCCTGATCGACGGCAACAACCAGACGATGGTGCGAAGCTTCACGGATCTGGCGCACCAGTTCACGTAGCTGCTCCGGGTCGTGGTAGTTGCGGGTAAAAAGAATCAAACCGCCCACCAGCGGGTGCTGCAAAATTTCACGCTCTTCCGCATCCAGCTCGAAGCCGGCCACATCCAACATTACTGGGCCCACAATACTCTCTCCTGATGTTTGCTCGCCCGCAGCGCGCGCCACGCGTCGTCTGCCAGCGTAATAAAATGTTGCTCCCCGGTTTGCCGCCAGCGGCATTCATACCAGGACGCCATAAGTAACGCTATCCACGGCCGCCAGCGCGCAACCTGGCGATTGAGGACGTCGAGGCTGAGTGAAGCCTGGGCAGCATACAACTCCAGCAGCGCTTTACTGTCGACGGTGTTTGCCGCCAGCACGGCGGCCAGCTCCAGCGCAATATCGCCATCCCCGGCGTATTCCCAGTCAATAAGCCCCAGGCGATTGCCCGGTTGCCGCACCAGATTTCCCGCGTGAACATCCATATGCAGAGGGGCCAGCCGCAGAGGCCTGGGCTCCTTACGCCGCTTCAGGCGCTTTAATTCACGCAGCCAGGTCAGGGTTCGCCTGTTTGGGTCGCTTTCCTGCCAGTAAAACTCAAGCAGCGGAGCCAGGCTTATGCGCCAGCCGAACGGTTTCTGCCGATGAAGATAATACAATAAGCCCGTTAATTCAGTGAGCGGGGCCAGGTTCGGCAAAACCTCGCCGTCAAGCCAGCGGGTGAACAGCCAGCCTTCCGCCAGACACCAGGGCTCGGGCGCGATGCCGACGGGCAACTGCCTGAGCGCGCGATGATGCCGCCGAAGGGAAATCCCCGGCAAGCGCTGTTCGGGCAGCTTTCTTGCCGTAAAGCTGCCGGCTTCTGTCTCTACGCGGTAGCTTGTGCCGCTCAGTCCCTCGAGCGCAGAAACACAACCGGCGGCCTGAGCCGCCGGAAGGTATCGAGTCACTGCCGCATCGAGCGATGCTTTAGTTGGTTTGCTGAACAGCACCGCTACCCGACCAGATGATTTCGCCAGTTTGCACCAGCATCAGCTGCATTTTCAGCGTGGGCGTGTTCACGTTGCCGCTGGCGTTGGTGTAAAGCACGTACTGGGCGCCGGTGTTACGCGCAATGCCAATCGCTTTGCTTCGCGTACCTAAGCTGTCCTGCGGGGAAAGCCCAAGCTGCTGCTTAGCCATCGAGAGCTGCTGCGCAGAAACCAGCGTGAACTTGTTGTTGTTGGCCAGCGCGCCGCGCAAGGCTTCAGTCGCGCTGCTGGTTTGCAGGCTGCCATTGGTGCGGTTGTTGACGCTGTCCACCAGCAACACGCTACCCGGCGTCACGCCATCCGCCTGCAGCATTTTGCTGACCATCGGCTGCATGGCACTGTTCCAGTCATAGGTGCGAACCTTAGGCTGAGGCGGAATAGTAGGCTCTGGTTGTTCCACAGGGCCAGGCTGCGTCGGCACGGTCGGTACCGTTGGCACGGTAGGCTCCGGCTGAGCAGGCTGCTCTGCGCCAGGTTTAACTTCTTCTACCGGGGCAGGCTGTTCGCCGCGATTAATACACCCGGTCAGGATCAGCGCCACCGCAGTGACGGCCAGATAACGATGAAGTCCCCTAATCAAAATTCGCTCCTTACAGAGAGAGAAAGACGTACTTTTTTGGCTCCCGGCCAGGCTGCAGTCGAGTCAATACGCTGCGAAGACTGCCCCGGGAGGGTAACGGTACGCACTTGCTCAAGCGGGTGGATTTCCAGCCCTTTTTTGTCGTACCAGTAGAAACGGTAGTACAGCGTGACCGGCTTATGCTGCTCATTATACAGCGATGATTCGGCCACCGTGGCACCATTCTGTTGAGAGATATCCGGTTTTTCCGCGCTAATCCCGGCCGCCAGCACCGCAGATTCCATGACCAGGGTTTGGTCGTTGTTCACCGGAATGGCGGGGCTAGAGCTACAGCCCGCCACCAGCAGCAGCGCTAACAGACTCAGGGAAAAGCGCGACATAGGCTCAGTCCTTATGCGCCAGCATTGGGCCAAGCGGACGGCCACCCAGCAGGTGCATGTGAATATGGTACACCTCTTGCCCACCGTGTCGGTTGCAGTTCATGATCAGGCGGTAGCCGTCAGCGGCAATCCCTTCCTGTTCTGCAATTTTAGCTGCAACGGTCATCATCCGCCCCAGCGCAAGCTCGTGTTCAGCTTTAACGTCATTGGCCGTTGGGATAAGCACGTTTGGAATGATGAGGATGTGGGTGGGTGCCTGAGGGGAAATATCACGAAACGCAGTGACCAGTTCGTCCTGGTAAACCACATCCGCCGGAATTTCACGACGAATAATTTTACTGAAAATAGTTTCTTCGGCCATGAGCTGTTCCTTGAAGGAGAAAACGGTGTTGGGAGTATGAGCGAGGCGCTCATTTGACTCAACCTTCTGCACGCTTTTCTTTCGTTAAGTGCTGGCCTTTAAAACAAATTCGTCTTTTTTCAGTAACAAAAAAGGGAGGCTTTCGCCTCCCTTATCGCTCCCCGAACAAACTTAGTTGTTACGGATCCACTCATCCATTTCGGTTTTCAGGTTATCGGACTTGGTGCCGAAAATAGCCTGAACGCCGGAACCTGCGACAACCACACCTGCTGCACCCAGTTTTTTCAGGCCAGCCTGGTCAACTTTTGCCACGTCGGCCACGCTAACGCGCAGACGGGTGATACAAGCGTCGAGGTTAGTGATGTTTTCTTTACCGCCGAAAGCGCTAACCAGAGCAGGTGCCATTTCGCTGGTTACGCCAGCGGTGGTTTCTGCGGTGGCGTCTTCACGACCCGGGGTTTTCAGATCCAGTGCCTTAATCAGTACGCGGAAGATGGTGTAGTACACGATCGCATAGCAGATACCGACAATTGGGAACAGCCACAGTTTGCTGCTGTTACCGCTCAGCACGATGAAGTCAATCAGACCGTGAGAGAAGGACGTCCCGTCACGCATGCCCAGCAGGATACAGATAGGGAATGCCAGACCCGCCAGAATCGCGTGAATGATGTACAGGATCGGGGCCACGAACATGAAGGAGAATTCGATTGGCTCGGTGATACCGGTCAGGAACGAAGTCAGCGCCGCGGAGATCATGATCCCGCCCACTTTTGCACGGTTCTCTGGTTTAGCAGAGTGCCAGATAGCAATGGCCGCAGCCGGCAGGCCGTACATTTTGAACAGGAAGCCGCCGGACAGTTTGCCCGCAGTCGGGTCACCTGCCATGTAGCGAGGGATGTCGCCGTGGAACACCTGGCCCGCAGCGTTGGTGTATTCACCGATCTGCATCTGGAATGGAACGTTCCAGATATGGTGCAGACCAAACGGTACCAGGCAGCGCTCGATGAAGCCATAGATACCGAAGGCAACAACCGGGTTCTGGTATGCAGCCCACTGAGAGAAGGTCTGGATAGCCGTACCGATTGGTGGCCAGATGAAGGACAGCACTACGCCGGTGAAGATAGCCGCCAGACCGGAGATAATCGGTACAAAGCGTTTACCGGCGAAGAAGCCCAGATACTCAGGCAGCTTGATGCGGTAGAAACGGTTGAACATGTATGCCGCAATTGCACCGGAGATAATACCGCCAAGCACGCCGGTATCCGCCAGGTGTTTAGCTGCAATTTCTTCCGCAGGCAGGTGCAGGACCAGAGGCGCGACCACGGCCATGGTTTTCACCATGATGCCATAGGCAACAACCGACGCCAGGGCAGATACGCCATCGTTGTTAGTGAAGCCCAGTGCCACACCGATAGCGAAGATAAGCGGCATGTTGGCGAAGACTGAACCGCCCGCTTCCGCCATAACGTGAGAGACAACGACCGGCAGCCAGCTGAAGTTTGCAGACCCGACGCCCAGCAGGATACCTGCGATAGGCAGTACGGAGACTGGCAGCATCAGCGATTTACCCACCTTTTGCAGGTTAGCAAATGCATTCTTAAACATAATAGAGAGTGCTCCTGAGTATTTGTGCTTTTTTTGTACGCATTTACGCATCGAACCGGGGGGAGAACCGGTTCATAAACAGGACATCTAAGTGTCCTTTTATTTATTACGCAGAGTAAAATAAATAACGAAAACTTTGTTTGACGGCTATCACGTTTCTCAGCCGATCGCGCGAAAAACTTTCATTAATTTACATAACACGCTTACAAATGGTTCAAAACGAGCGTGCACCGCTCATTTTATGGCGGTGCACTTTACTCGCTTAGGCTATTAATTACGAGCTTTAAAATAACTATGAATTTCAGAGAGATTGCAGGCGGGATAAGGGGACGTGGAACAAATCAGCAAAGTTCTGCGTGGTGGCAATAGCCAGTTCTTCCAGCGAAACGCCCTTCAGTACGGCCATATATTCGGCAACATCACGCGTCATAGCAGGCTGGTTTTCTTTCCCGCGATGTGGCACTGGTGCAAGATACGGGGAGTCCGTTTCCACCAGCATTCTGTCCAGCGGGACATAACGCGCGGCGTCACGCAGCTGCTCGGCATTCCGGAAGGTCACTATCCCGGAAAAAGAGATGTAAAACCCCATATCAAGCAGTTTACCCGCCGTTTCTCTGTCTTCCGTGAAACAGTGTAGTACCCCGCCGCACTCTGTCACTTTTTCTTCCTGCAGAATGCTCAGCGTATCGGCGCGGGCATCACGGGTGTGGACGATCACCGGCTTGTTCAGCTCGCGGCCAATACGGATATGGTTCCGGAAAGATTCCTGCTGACGCGGTTTTGTTTCCGGCGTATAGAAGTAATCCAGCCCGGTTTCCCCCATCGCGATAACGCCAGGTTCGGCGGCCAGGCGGCGCAGCTCTTCAACGTCGTACTCTTCGTCCTGGTTCAGCGGATGTACGCCACATGAGAAGGCCACGTTGTTACGCTCCCCGACCAGCTCACGCATTCCCCGATAACCGTCAAGGGTAGTCGCCACAGCCAGGCAAAACTTCACGTCCCTGGCGGCCGCTTTTTCCAGAACGTCATCAACGTTTTTGTGCAGGGATTGATAATCCAGGCCATCGAGATGGCAGTGTGAGTCGACCAGAAACATAGTAATACTCTTAGAGATGATGTGAGTGAAGCAGTGCGCCGGGCTGAGCCAGACGCTCCCACGTAAGAAGACTTTCCGTGAGCAGGAGCTCACGGTTAACACCCACCACGTTAAGCAAGGCATCGCGGCAGGTAAACCAGTGGTGAAGCAGGCTTTGCAGCACGGCCGGGGAATAACGCCCGCCGAGGCTTGCCACCAGCGGCTGCATATCCGCGTTGGTGAGCCACGCCCCTGCCCCCTGCTGCCACTTGAGGGCATCAACCAGCAGCGCGCAAAGCCAGTGGACGCGGCGGGCAGCGTCCTCATGGTTTAATGCCGGCAAAAGCGCCAGCAGGTTGTTCGCTTCCCCAGCCTGAGTGAGCTTCTCGCAAAGCTGCTGCCGGGCCTTCCACTGTTCGGGCTGCAAAAGCGCCAGCGCGGCGGCAGGAGCCCCGGAGCTAAGCCGCAGCGAGGCCTGAAGCTCTTCCGCAGAGGCCGTTGTCTCGCGGCCCAGCCATGCCAGAGCAAAACGCTCATCCGGGGGCGCAAGGTGCCAATAAAGGCAACGGCTGCGCAGCGTTGCGGGCAAGTGCGCGGGTTCGCGGCTGCTCAGAAAGAACCAGGTATTTCTTGGCGGCTCTTCCAGCGTTTTCAACAACGCGTTCGCCGCGGCCTCGGTCAGCAGATCGGCATCTTTCAGCCAGACGACTTTCGCCCCGCCCTGCTGCGCGTGGCCATAAAGCTTCTCGGTGATGTCACGCACGGCATCAATTCCGAGGCTGGATTTGCCTTTTTCTACTTCAAGGGAGTAGCTGTCAGGGTGCGTACCCGCCTGCATCAGCTGGCAGCTATGGCAGTGGCCGCAGCTTTTATTGCCTTCCGGACTTTGGCACATCAGCCAGCGGCACAGGGCGTAGATTAACGCGTCGTCCCCCAGGCCCGGCAGCGCGTGAACCAGCAGCGCATGATGCCCACGCCCGGCCTGATACTGGCCGATAAGCTGCTCAAACGCGCCGCGAAGCCACGGATACCATTTCACTATCGCTGCTCCCGGAACCAGGTCAGCACGGCCTCACGCACGGCCAGCGAGACGTCATCCAGCGGCTGCGTTGCGTCGATGGTTTTAATGCGGCTGTCGCGGCCTGCCAGTTCCAGATAACGCGCACGTGTGCGGTTAAAGAAGTCGATAGATTCCTGCTCAATGCGGTCAAGTTCACCCCGGGCGCGGGCGCGGGTTAACCCCACTTCAGGCGTCACGTCGAGATAAATCGTCAGGTCAGGATAAAAATCGCCCAGCACGGTGTTGCGCAGCGCCATCAATAACTGCTGGTCAATCTGACGCCCGCCGCCCTGATAGGCCTGGGTGGAGAGATCGTGGCGATCGCCGATGACCCAGCTACCACGCGCCAGGGCCGGTTTGATCACCGTTTCTACCAGTTGGATGCGCGCCGCGTAGAACATCAGCACTTCGGCTTTATCGGTCACCTTCTCATCACCGATCCCGGCATTGTTGAGCGTTAACTCACGCAGGCGCTCGGCTAGCGGAGTACCACCGGGTTCACGCGTGAAGGTCAGCTCGCTGATACCCAGCTCTTTTAAGGTCGCCACGACCACGTTATGGGCGTTGGTTTTCCCGGCGCCTTCCAGGCCTTCGATGACGATAAATTTACTGTCCATTTTTATCCTTAAGAGCTTTGATATAGACCTGCACCGCCTTGTTATGGCTGGCGAGGTTGGTGCTAAAGGTATGACCACCCTTACCGTCAGCAACAAAATAGAGATACGGCGTTTTTGCCGGGTGCGCCGCCGCTTGCAGAGACGCTTCGCTCGGCACCGCAATCGGGCCCGGCGGCAGGCCGCTAATCACATAGGTGTTATACGGCGTGGGAGTCTCGAGATCTTTGCGCGTTAGCTTACCATTATAGCTGTCGCCCATCCCGTAGATAACGGTGGGGTCTGTTTGCAGGCGCATGCCAATACGCAGGCGGTTAATAAACACCGACGCCACCTGGTCACGCTCGGCCGCGACCGCGGTTTCTTTTTCGATGATCGAGGCCATGGTCACCAGGTCGTTTTCGGTTTTATAGGGCAAGCCATCAACTTTGCTTTCCCAGGCCTGCGCCACGGCTTTAACCATTTTTTGATGCACGCGCTTAAGCAAAGCAACATCCGTGGTGTGGGCGGTGTACATCCAGGTGTCCGGGTAGAACCAGCCCTCGACCCATTCAGGGTGCTCAAATTTCAGCGTCTCCGCCACGGTCGCATAGCTGTCGTCTTTTAGCGTGTGCTGGATGTATGGGGCATCTCGCAGCTGCTCGAGTAAATCGCTCAGGCGCATACCTTCCACAAAACGCAGCGGGAACTGCGCCTCTTTCCCACTGGCCAGCAGGCGGAGCATATCGGTGACCGTCATCCCTGGCGTGAGGCGGTATGTGCCAGCCTTAAATTTGGCCAGATCCGGCTCGACGCGCAGCAGCCACTGGAAAACACGCGGGCGTGTAATCAGTTTCTCTTCATAAAGCTGAGTGCCCAGAGCTAAACGTCCGGTGCCCTGCTTCAGGGTGAAAATGGTTTCCTGTTTGATCGGCAACGGCGCTTTTGCCAGCTGGCGCACCTTCCACATGCCTGCACCGGCGGCGATGCCAAGCACAATCAGCAAAACCAGAAAGAAACGAAACATTTTTTTCATCGGTAATCGGTTACTCACAAAGTGGGGCTAAAAAACAGTAAAGTTCACGCGATGTGTAGTCCCAGTCCTGGGCCTGGTTCACCGGTACAACCGGCATTAGCGCATTGCAAACGATCGCTTCATCCGCATCGGCCAGGGTTTCCAGACCTTCGCTGACCTCATGCAGCCGCCAGGAGGAATCCGTCAGGCACGCAATGATGCGCTGGCGCATCGTGCCATTCACGCCCGCACCGTTAATACACGGCGTATAAACGTCGTAACCTTTGCGCCAGAATAAATTAGCCGCACAGCATTCCACCAGGCTCCCCTGACTGTCAAGAACCAGCGCCTCCTGGGCCGCCGTCTGTTCAAGATGCGTACGAATAAGAACCTGTTCAAGCCGGTTAAGATGCTTAAGACCCGCCAGGGAAGGATTAATGCCTATTTTCACAGGACTGAGCGCCAGCCTAATTCCCTGCTCGCGCCAGGCGGGATAAAAGTCAGGGTAAGGCGACAGAGAGAGCATTCGCGTAGGCTGTGTGCAGTTCGATGCGCTGTAACCGCGCCCGCCCGCCCCGCGAGAAATAATCACCTTGAGCACGGCTTTGGTTTCTGAGGTCGCCAGCATGTCCATCTCATCACTGAGCATGGCCCAGTCAACCGGCCCTATCATCAGCGCTTCGCAGGCCTGCTGCAGGCGGCGAAGATGATCTGCCTGAAAGCGAACCTCACCATCAATAACACGGGCGGTAGTAAAGCAGCCGTCGCCAAACTGGATCGCCCGGTCGTTCGCCGGTAGCGTTTTCTGCCAGTGACCATTAATAAGATACATAGGGGTTCCTCAGGATACGGAGACACAAGGTTGCCAGAGGGATTTACGGGCGACAAGAGGGGAATTCTGAACAGCAAAAGGGCCCGCAAGCGGGCCCTTTCAGAAACGATTAGATCTTCTTGAAGATCAACGAACCGTTGGTACCACCGAAACCGAAGGAGTTACACAAAGTGTACTCCAGGCCGCTTACCTGACGAGCTTCGTGTGGCACGAAGTCCAGGTCACAGCCAACATCCGGGTTATCGAGGTTGATGGTTGGTGGCACGGCCTGATCGCGCAGCGCAAGGATGGAATAGATAGACTCTACCGCACCCGCCGCCCCTAACAGGTGGCCCGTCATCGATTTAGTTGAGCTCACCATCACACGGCTTGCATCGGCACCAAAGATAGACTTAACCGCCTGCGTTTCAGCTTTATCACCTGCCGGTGTAGAGGTACCGTGGGCGTTGACGTAGCCAACCTGCCCTGCAGAAATCCCTGCATCGCGCAGTGCGTTTTCCATCGCCAGCGCAGCACCTGCACCGTTTTCTGGTGGAGAAGTCATGTGGTACGCATCGCTGCTCATACCAAAGCCAACAACTTCTGCATAAATTTTCGCGCCGCGTTTTTTCGCGTGTTCGTACTCTTCCAGTACGATGACCCCTGCGCCGTCGCCCAGTACGAAGCCGTCACGATCTTTATCCCACGGGCGGCTTGCCGCTTGCGGGTTGTCGTTACGGGTAGACAGTGCGCGCGCCGCGCCAAAGCCACCAACGCCCAGCGGGCTACTGGCTTTTTCTGCACCACCTGCCAGCATTGCGTCTGCATCACCATAGGCAATGATACGTGCCGCATGGCCGATGTTGTGTACGCCAGAGGTACAAGCCGTGGCAATGGAAATGCTCGGACCACGCAGACCCAGCATGATGGTCAGGTGACCTGCCACCATATTGACGATGGTTGAAGGCACGAAGAACGGGCTGATTTTACGAGGGCCACCGTTAACTAAAGAAGAGTGGTTCTCTTCAATAAGCGTCAGGCCACCGATACCAGAGCCGATTGCAGCGCCGATGCGGGTCGCGTTTTCTTCCGTTACTTCGAGGCCAGAATCCTGCATGGCCTGAATGCCAGCAACAATTCCATATTGAATGAATTCATCCATCTTGCGCTGATCTTTGCGCGAGATGATGTCTTCACAGTTAAAATCCTTTACTAAGCCAGCAAATTTCGTTGCGTAGGCGCTAGTATCGAAATGGTCGATCAGGCTGATGCCACTCTGACCGGCAAGGAGAGCTTTCCAGGTAGACTCTACGGTATTGCCGACAGGAGACAACATGCCCAGTCCGGTCACAACTACACGACGCTTAGACACGTTTGTCCTCCAGGGAGGGAAAAAATACTAGTGGGACAATTCAGATAAAACTCAGGCGGTCGAATGACCGCCTGGAGATGTTCACTTACGCCTGGTGGCCGTTGATGTAATCAATGGCAGCCTGAACGGTGGTGATTTTCTCAGCTTCTTCGTCCGGAATCTCAGTATCAAACTCTTCTTCCAGAGCCATTACCAGCTCAACGGTGTCAAGAGAATCAGCGCCCAGGTCCTCAACGAAGGAAGCGGTGTTCACTACTTCTTCTTGCTTAACGCCCAGTTGTTCGCCAATGATTTTCTTAACGCGTTCTTCGATAGTGCTCATACTCTTAAATTTCCTATCAAAACTCGCTTTCGCGATGGTTTTCGTAGTGTATAAAATGTTGAAAAAGATGCAACCAAATCCCGGCTGGTCAAACCACGATTTTACGCTATTTTGCGGGCATTCGCCCAAATAACGCAAATATTTTTCACCGTGATTAAACCATATACATTCCGCCGTTGACGTGCAGGGTCTCACCAGAGATGTACCCAGCTTCGTCAGAGGCTAAAAATGCTACTGCACTGGCGATTTCATTTGCGTCGCCTAAGCGACCCGCAGGAACCTGCGCCAGTATACCCGCACGCTGTTCATCAGAGAGCGCACGCGTCATGTCCGTTTCAATAAAGCCCGGAGCAACAACGTTCACAGTAATACCGCGAGACGCGACTTCGCGCGCCAGCGATTTACTGAAGCCAATCAAACCAGCCTTCGCCGCAGCGTAGTTAGCCTGACCAGCATTTCCCATGGTACCAACCACAGAACCGATAGTGATAATACGCCCATGACGCTTTTTCATCATAGCTCGCATTACCGCTTTTGACAGACGGAAAACAGATGACAGGTTAGTTTCGACAATGTCGTTCCACTCGTCTTCTTTCATGCGCATCAGCAGGTTATCGCGAGTGATACCGGCGTTGTTCACCAGAATGTCTACTTCACCAAACTCTTTACGGATGCTGTCCAGCACGGCTTCAATGGAAGCCGGGTCGGTCACGTTCAGCATAAAGCCTTTGCCGTTTTCGCCCAGATAATCGCTGATGGCCTGCGCGCCGCTTTCGCTGGTCGCAGTCCCGATAACTTTTGCCCCGCGAGCCACTAAGGTCTCTGCGATGGCGCGGCCGATACCGCGGCTAGCGCCGGTAACCAGCGCAATTTTTCCTTCAAAACTCATGGTTTTCCTCGTTTTATTGTTCAAGCGCCGCTGACAGCGTTGCTGGCTCATTAATGGCCGTTGCCGTCATGGTGTCAACAATACGTTTGGTCAGCCCGGTCAATACTTTACCCGGACCCACTTCCAGCAGTTGGGAAACGCCCTGTGCCGCCATAAACTCTACGGATTTAGTCCACTGGACCGGGCTATAGAGCTGACGTACCAGCGCGCTACGGATAGCGTCTGCCGCGGTTTCACACTTCACGTCAACGTTGTTCACAACCGGAATTACCGGTGCGTTAAAGGTGATATTTTCCAGCGCTACCGCCAGCTTATCCGCCGCAGGTTTCATTAGTGCGCAGTGGGACGGCACGCTAACCGGCAATGGCAGAGCACGTTTTGCGCCCGCTGCTTTACACGCAGCGCCTGCACGCTCAACGGCTTCTTTGTTACCGGCAATTACGACCTGACCAGGAGAGTTAAAGTTCACCGGAGAAACAACCTGCCCCTGCGCTGACTCTTCACAGGCTTTAGCAATAGAAGCATCGTCCAGGCCGATAATGGCAGACATCGCGCCAGTCCCTTCCGGAACGGCGTCCTGCATCAGCTTGCCGCGCAGCTCAACCAGACGAACAGCATCGGCGAAATCAATTACGCCAGCACACACCAGCGCGGAATATTCGCCCAGGCTGTGGCCTGCTAACAGCGCAGGTGTTTTACCGCCCTGCTGCTGCCAGACACGCCACAAAGCGACAGAAGCCGTCAACAGGGCCGGCTGAGTCTGCCAGGTTTTGTTCAGCTCTTCCGCTGGCCCCTGCTGGGTCAATGCCCACAGGTCATAGCCCAGCGCGTCAGAGGCTTCGCGGAACGTGGCTTCAATCACCGGATAGCTTGCCGCGAGATCGGCCAGCATGCCAACGGACTGGGAACCCTGTCCCGGAAACACCATAGCAAATTGCGTCATGTCGAAAATTCCTTTAATCAAAAACGAACCAGTGCAGAGCCCCAGGTGAAACCGCCCCCGAACGCTTCCAGCAGCACCAACTGACCCCGTTTAATACGGCCATCGCGTACCGCTTCATCCAGCGCAGCCGGGACGGATGCAGCAGAGGTATTGCCATGACGATCCAGGGTCACGACGACATTATCCATCGGCATACCGAGCTTCTTCGCGGTCGCGCTGATGATGCGCAGGTTAGCCTGATGCGGTACCAGCCAGTCGAGCGCGGTGCGATCGAGGTTATTCGCTGCCAGGGTTTCGTCGACGATATGAGCCAGTTCAGTCACCGCGACTTTAAACACTTCGTTCCCGGCCATCGTCAGGTGAACTGAATTCTCAGGATTCACGCGATCGACGTTCGGCAGCGTCAGCAGATCCCCATAGCTACCGTCTGCGTGCAGATGGGTAGAAATGATACCAGGCTCTTCAGACGCCCCTAGCACAACGGCGCCCGCGCCGTCGCCAAAAATAATAATGGTACTGCGATCTTCAGGATCGCAGGTACGTGCCAGAACATCGGCCCCGATAACCAGCGCATTTTTCACTGCGCCAGATTTCACGTACTGATCGGCAATGCTCAACCCGTAGGTAAAGCCTGCGCATGCCGCCGCCACATCAAACGCCGGACAGCCTTTAATTCCCAGCATCGCCTGAATCTGACAGGCTGCGCTTGGGAAAGCGTGCGTGGAAGAGGTTGTCGCTACCACAATCAGGCCGATGTCATTTTTATCAATGCCGGCCATGTCCAGTGCATGAAGCGCGGCTTCATAACCCATGGTTGAAACGGTTTCATTCGGGCCCGCAATACGACGCTCGCGAATACCAGTCCGGGTGACAATCCACTCGTCGGTCGTATCAACCATTTTTTCCAGGTCAGCGTTAGTACGCACTTGTTCAGGCAGGAAGCTGCCGGTACCAATAATCTTCGTATGCATTTACGCTCAGTCACTCTTGGGTAATACAGATTCCAGGCGGGCAGCAATTCTGGTGGGAACTTGCCGCCGCACCGCCTGCACTGCCTGTTCAATCGCGACAGCAAACGCTCGCTGATTGGCCGCACCGTGGCTCTTAATCACCGTGCCGCGCAATCCTAACAGACAGGCGCCATTATACTGGTCGGGGTTGAGGTGACCGAATCGCCTTATCAGACGCTTTTGTAGCCACTTCTTCAATATTATCAGCCACCACGACCTTTTTTTTCCTTCCCCCTGCGATTTGAGCAGTGAAAGGAACATCCTGACAACACCTTCCATCGTCTTGAGTGTGACGTTGCCGACAAAACCGTCACAGACCAGAACGTCCGTCTTGCCAGTGAGCAATTCGTTGGCCTCAAGGTATCCAATATAGTGCAATGAAGGCATTGTTTTTAATAATGCAGAGGCGTCGCGGATACTGTCCAGCCCCTTCGTCTCTTCTTCGCCAATATTCAGCAGCGCAACGCGCGGGCGAGAAATACCCAATACTTCTTCGGCCATCACGGAACCCATAATGGCAAACTGCACCAGCATCGTGCTGTCGCAGTCAACATTGGCGCCGAGATCAAGCACCACCGTTTTACCTTTTTGCTGATGAGGTAATACCGTCATCAGCGCCGGGCGCTCTATTCCGTCTATCGGCTTGAGCAGTAACTTCGCAAGCCCCATCAGCGCACCGGTATTCCCGGCACTGACGCAAGCCTCTGCCCGCCCTTCTTTAACCAACTCCAGCGCAACGCGCATTGACGATCCCCGGCTGGCACGGATCGCCTGAGAAGGTCTGGCATCACTGGCAATAACCGATTCCGCAGGAATAATCTGCAGACGTGAGCGTTGCTCGAAATCAGCTTTGGCAAGTAATGGCGTGATTGCGTCGGGATTGCCGACTAAAAGAAGATTAAGCGAAGAGTTAGAGTCCAGTGCCTGCAAAGCTGCAGGCACTGTCACGGAAGGACCGAAGTCCCCACCCATGGCATCTAACGCTAGGGTTAGACGTCTCAAGGTTGCGCCAGATTACTTAGCGATAACCTTGCGGCCGCGGTAGAAACCGTCGGCAGTGATGTGGTGACGCAGATGAGTTTCGCCAGAAACTTTGTCCACGGACAGGGTGGCGGTGGTCAGCGCGTCATGGGAACGACGCATGCCACGTTTGGAACGGGTTGGTTTATTCTGTTGTACGGCCATGGACCTTACTCCTCAATTACTTACGCTTTAAACTGGCTAATACGGCAAATGGGTTTGGTTTTTCCGCCTCTGGAGGCAGTTCGCCAAAGACCATGTCCGCCTCGGACACTTCACAGTGTTCAGAATCATGCACCGGAACTACAGGCAGGGAGAGGATAACTTCATCTTCCACCAGCGCCCGCAGATCGATTTCACCGAATTCGTTAACCTCAATCGGCTCATACGCTTCCGGGAGTGCTTCAGCCTGTTCGTCAGAGCGGACCGGACTGAAACAATACGTTGTGTGAACATGATGCACAAACGGTTTCCCGCAACGCTGGCATTCGAGCGTTACCGTCACCTTTGCATCGCCGGTCAAGACCGCGAGGCGCTGGTTATCGATAGCGAATCTCATGGAGCATTCTACATCAGTATCCACACTGACTACAGACTCGGCGATACGCTCAACCTGATCGGAAGCATACACTCCTTCGTAATCAAGGCGTTTTTGAGCCGTACGAACCGGATCAAGAGTCAGGGGTAATTTTACCTTTTGCATAGGGCGCGCATATTAACTTTGTAACGTCATAGAGTCAAAGAAAAAGGCCTGGAAACAGCGCCTTTTGCCATTTCTACCCTAAATAGTTTAAGTTGCAGGCAGACGCCCAGCTCAGCTAAGTGAGTACAGGTAACGCCCGTGCGGCTTAAAATATGACGGGTATATTCGCACACATTGCGGTGGCACAGTTTAAAATGCCTTCATCCAATTCGCTATCTTTAATGAAAAAAATATGAAACCGATTGTTCTGGCTTCCACCTCCCCCTTTCGCCGCAGCCTGCTTGAAAAGCTCGGCATGTCTTTCATCACTGCGTCACCAGAGGTCGATGAGATGCCATACCCGGGAGAAGATGCACGCCATTTAGTGACCCGTCTCGCCCAGGCCAAAGCGCAGGCATTAAAAGAACGCTTCCCGCACCACCTTATTATCGGTTCCGATCAGGTTTGTGTTCTGAATAACCACATCACGGGAAAACCACACACGGTAGAGAATGCCGTACAGCAGCTGATGCTGGCCCGGGGCACTATCGTGACCTTTTATACCGGGCTGGCTCTGTATAATTCTGCCAACGGGCAGCTACAAACGCTGTGCGAGCCTTTTGATGTTCATTTTCGTCATTTGACGGAGGATGAAATTCGCCGCTACGTGCAAAAAGAGCAGCCACTCACCTGTGCCGGGAGTTTTAAAAGCGAAGGATTGGGCATCACGCTGTTTGAAAGGCTTGAGGGGAAAGATCCCAATACGTTAATCGGACTGCCGCTCATCAGCCTGTGCGAAATGCTGCGCAACGAAGACTGTAACCCGCTGCTGGCGTAATAAAAAATGCTCCGTCAAAGCGGAGCATTTTTCTTTATTTAGCGTTGCGTAAAACCTGCAGGCAGCGCTTTAGCTGATCGTCCAGCGGCGCTTCAATGCGAATCACCTCCCCGGTATTCGGGTGGGTAAACTTCAGCGCGGTAGCGTGGAGGAACAGACGGTTGAGCCCGGTGCCCGCAAGCTGCTTATCAAACTCGCGGTCACCGTAACGATCGTCAAAGGCGATCGGATGGCCCGCGTGGAGAGTATGCACACGAATTTGGTGCGTGCGCCCGGTAACCGGACTGCAGCGAACCAGCGTCGCGAACTCGTAGCGCTCTTCCACCTTGAAGCGAGTCTCAGAAGGCTTGCCTTCACTATTCACTCTCACGATGCGCTCCCCGCTTTGCAGGATATTTTTCAACAGCGGCGCCTGTACGACTTTTACGTGCGACTGCCATTGCCCGCGCACCAGCGCAAGGTAATCCTTCTGCATGCCTTTATCCCGCAGTTGCTCATGAAGCGAGCGCAGCGCAGAGCGTTTTTTAGCGACCAGCAGAACACCGGACGTATCGCGGTCAAGGCGATGCACAAGCTCAAGGAAGCGCGCTTCCGGGCGCAGGGCGCGCAGCCCTTCGATCACCCCGAAGCTCAAGCCGCTACCGCCGTGTACCGCAGTACCGGAAGGCTTGTTTAGCACCAGAATGTGGTCGTCTTCATAAAGAATGACATCGGTCAGCGCAGCGACTTTTTGCAAATGCGGAGAAACGGCTTCTTCCTCACGCTCGGCAACGCGCACCGGCGGAATGCGCACTTCATCGCCTGCTTCAAGTTTGTACTCTGGCTTGATGCGTTTTTTATTTACCCGCACTTCACCTTTGCGCACGATGCGATAAATCATGCTTTTTGGCACGCCTTTCAGGCGGGCGAGCAAAAAGTTGTCGATACGCTGCCCGGCCTCATCGGCGGAAATTGCAACGATTTTTACTGATGGAGTCTCTGTTTTCATGGTCGGCGATTCTAAATAGCCCTGGCGCATAGCGCCACTCATTTTTATGTGCTTAACTGACAATCTGTTCTGTTTTAAACCGTCCAGACCGCCTTTTTTCATCCCCTTTGTGGCGAGGTTAAAATAGCGGTTAAAAAACTGTAAGAAACAGGACGCTAATAGCAAAAGTCATCTTGCTATAACAAGGTTAGCAGTGGAATAATGTTGCGGTTTTCCGTGTTGAATCTTGTTAGAACAAGAAAGTTTGCGGAATACCCATTTTGCCTGAACGTCCATCCACGCAGCAATGGCGTAAGACGTATTGTACTTTCAGGCAGTTAGCGGGCTGCGGGTTGCAGCCTGACCGGTAATATGGAATCAACTCTTAAGAAATATTCTAAGGTTATTCCCACGATAATTGCGCTGTATTTCCGTATGAAATACAGGCAACCGACACTTTGCGCCTCTCAGCAAACGACAACCGTGAGGTTGGCGACACGCGTTTAGTCACGAGGCCATCGGTTCACTCCCGGTTAGCGTCACCATGCCCGCAGCTCTGTCGCCAATGTAAGAATAATGAGTAAGTTACGATGAAAAGAATGTTAATTAACGCAACTCAGCAAGAAGAGTTGCGTGTCGCCCTTGTAGATGGGCAACGTCTGTACGATCTGGATATTGAAAGCCCAGGGCACGAACAGAAAAAAGCAAACATCTATAAAGGCAAAATCACCCGTATTGAACCAAGTCTGGAAGCGGCGTTTGTTGATTATGGCGCAGAAAGACACGGTTTCCTCCCTCTGAAAGAGATCGCTCGCGAATACTTCCCTTTGAACTACGCTTCCCACGGTCGCCCAAACATTAAAGATGTTCTGCGCGAAGGCCAGGAAGTGATCGTCCAGATTGATAAAGAAGAACGCGGTAACAAAGGCGCAGCCTTAACCACCTTTATCAGCCTTGCAGGCAGCTATCTGGTTCTGATGCCAAACAACCCTCGCGCCGGCGGCATTTCTCGTCGTATCGAAGGTGATGACCGTACCGAATTAAAAGAAGCGCTTTCTTCCCTTGAACTGCCGGACGGTATGGGTCTTATCGTACGTACCGCGGGTGTGGGCAAATCTGCAGAAGCGCTGCAGTGGGATCTGAGCTTCCGCCTGAAGCACTGGGAAGCCATTCAGAAAGCCGCTGAAAACCGCCCTGCTCCTTTCCTGATTCACCAGGAGAGCAACGTTATTGTTCGCGCCTTCCGCGACTACCTGCGCCAGGACATCGGTGAAATCCTGATAGACAACCCGAAAGTGCTTGAGCTGGCTCGCCAGCACATCGCTGCTCTGGGTCGCCCGGATTTCAGCAGCAAAATTAAGCTCTACACCGGTGAAATTCCGCTGTTCAGCCACTACCAGATTGAGTCGCAGATTGAGTCCGCCTTCCAGCGCGAAGTCCGTCTGCCGTCCGGCGGTTCTATCGTTATTGATACTACCGAGGCCTTGACCGCCATCGACATCAACTCCGCGCGTGCAACCCGCGGCGGCGATATCGAAGAAACCGCTTTCAACACTAACCTTGAAGCGGCCGATGAAATTGCCCGTCAGCTGCGCCTGCGTGATCTCGGCGGCCTGATCGTTATCGACTTCATCGACATGACGCCGGTTCGCCACCAGCGCGCGGTTGAAAACCGCCTGCGTGAAGCCGTGCGTCAAGACAGAGCCCGCATCCAGATCAGCCATATCTCACGTTTCGGCCTGCTGGAAATGTCGCGTCAGCGTCTGAGCCCTTCTCTTGGCGAGTCCAGCCACCACGTCTGCCCTCGCTGTAGCGGTACCGGCACCATTCGCGATAACGAATCCCTGTCGCTCTCCATTCTGCGTCTGATTGAAGAAGAAGCGCTGAAGGAGAACACCAAAGAAGTTCACGCCATTGTTCCTGTGCCAATCGCCTCTTACCTGCTGAACGAAAAACGTGATGCAGTAAGCGCCATTGAGAAACGCCAGGGCGGCGTGCGCGCGATTATCGTGCCAAACGATCAGATGGAAACCCCGCACTACTCCGTACTGCGCGTGCGTAAAGGCGAAGAAACCCAGACGCTGAGCTACATGCTGCCTAAGCTGCATGAAGAAGAGATGGCGGTGCCGTCTGACGAAGAGTACACCGAGCGTAAGCGCCCTGAGCAGCCTGCACTGGCCACCTTTGTCATGCCAGAGGTGCCACCTGCGCCACAGGAAACCACGGCGGAGAAACCTGCTGTTGTCGCCGCAAAACCAGCCGCTCAGCCAAAAGCTGATGCCGCTGCACAGCCGGGCCTGGTTAGCCGCTTCTTCTCTGCACTGAAAAAACTCTTCGCCGGCGACACCTCTGCCGCTGAAGTGAAAGAAGTGAAGGAAGAGAAAGCGACCGACGCTGAAAATAAGCGTCAGGATCGTCGTAACAATAACCGCCGTCAGAACAACCGCCGCGATCGTGGCGATCGCAATGACCGTGGGGACCGTAACAACCGCGATCGCGACAACCGTGACAATCGCAACAGCCGCGATGACCGCAACAATGAAGCCCGTGAAGCTCGCGAACCGCGTGAAGGTCGTGACGACAATCGTCGCAACCGTCGTAACGGTCAACAGCAAAATGCGGAAGTTCGTGAATCACGCCAGAACGTTGTTGCTGCCGTTGACGATGCTGAAAAACAGCAGAAGTCCCGTGACGAGCAACAGCCACGTCGCGAGCGTAACCGCCGTCGCTCTGATGAAAAACGTCAGGCACAGCAGGAAGTCAAAGCACTGCAGCAGGACAATGTTGTCGAGCAGGATGCCGAGCAGGAAGAACGCACTCAGGTTATGCAGCGCCGTAAACCGCGCCAGCTGAACCAGAAAGTTCGCTTTGAATCTGCCGATGTTCCTGCAGTAGAAGAAACTCAGGTTGTACAGGCCAGCACCGAGCAGGCACCGATTGCACTGCCTGCGGTTGTAGAAGCGCCGGTAAATGCAGAACAGCAGGATGATAACGGTGAAAACCGCGATACTGCCGGTATGCCGCGTCGTTCACGTCGCTCTCCTCGTCACCTGCGTGTCAGCGGCCAGCGCCGTCGTCGCTATCGTGATGAGCGTTACCCGGCGGTATCCCCGATGCCACTGGCAGCAGCATGCGCCTCTCCAGAGCTGGCATCCGGGAAAGTGTTCATCACCTACCCTGTTGCCCGTCCACACGATCAGCTTGCTCAGGAAGAGGCGTTCCAGGCTCACGAAGACGTTCAGCACGTTAACGTCACTGAGGCTGCAGCAGTAGAAGCCCCTGTTGAAGACGGCCTGGTCATCGAGCCGGTGAAAGCGGTGGAAACCGTTATTGAACCTGCCGTGGTGGAAACAGCTCATCCAGAAGTGATTGAAGCACCGGTGGCTGAACAGTCGGAGCCGGTTGCCGAAGTGGATGAAGCGCCTGTCGCAGAGATCGTGGCACAGGTTTCGCCTGCAGAGGAAGAAACTGCTCAGGCGATCGCAGAAGTCAGCGAACCAGCGCCGGTAGCGGCAGAAGCTCCAGCGATTGAAGAAGCTCCAGCGGTTGAAGAGGCTCCAGCGATTGAAGAGGCTCCAGCGGTTGAAGAGGCTCCAGCGATTGAAGAGGCTCCAGCGGTTGAAGAAGCGCCGGTTGCAGTAGTTGAAGAGGTAAAACCTGTTGTGGAAGCAGCGCCTGTGGTTGAAGCAGCGCCTGTGACGCCGGAGGTTAACACCGAATCTTCTGTTGCCGCTAAGCACGCCACGGCGCCAATGACCCGCGCTCCGGCTCCGGAATACACGCCTGAAGCGCCTCGCCAAAGCGACTGGGTTCGCCCGGGCTTCGGCTTCAGCGGGAAAGGCTCTGCCGGCGGGCACAGCGCCAGCCACCAGGCTACAGCGCCAGCCACTCGCCCACAAAGCGTGGAGTAATCTTCAGCGCTAAGTCAAAAGCCGGTCACCTGACCGGCTTTTTTATTTCCCCAGTCTGATCGATAAGCGAAACAATCGCCAACCAATAAGATGCATTTAAAATGCACTTTATGATAAACACTGTGGCTAATTGTATGATGTAATGCTTGCAGAACTTATTGAGGAGAAACGCACCATGCTCCCTGTACCGCAGAACTGCATTCACACCCGCTCTTCTCCCTTCTGGGATAAAAACTCCGCCCCCGCGGGCCTGTTTCAGCGACATCTCGATAAAGGTACGCGCCCCGGCGTTTACCCTCGCCTGAGCGTCATGCAAGGGAAGGTTCGCTACCTGGGCTATGCCGATGCCACCTCGCCAGAGCCAGAAACAGAACTGATTGTTGAAGCAGGTCACTTCGGCGTATTCCCGCCAGAGAAATGGCATCACCTCGAGCTGCTCACCGACGACGCCGTCTTTAACATCGACTTTTTTGTCGCCCCGGAAGTGCTCCGCTCCATGTCATGACAGAAGGAATCTAATTATGCTGACTATTCCCAAAAACTATCTACATACCCGCGCCACGCCGTTCTGGACTAAAGAGACCGCCCCTGCCGCTTTATTTACCCACCACAACACCAAAGCGAGCGTCTTTGGCCGCCTCTCAGTGATGCAGGGCGCAGTGAAATATTTTGGTTTTCCCGACGCCGATTCAGCAACACCTGACGTGGAAATCGTTATTGAGGCAGGCGCCTTTGCCATTTCTCCGCCGCAGAAGTGGCACCGCATTGAGTTGCTTACCGACGACACTTATTTCAATATCGACTTCTTCGCCTCTCCTGAAGCAAAACTGGAAGGCAACGGCCTGGGTAAAGTGGTCAACAGCCAGAGGTAATCATGATGGGCAAAGCAACTTATACCGTCAGCGTCACCAACAACAGTAACGGCGTCTCGGTCGATTATGAGACCGAAACGCCAATGACGCTGCTGATCCCGGACGTCGCTGCCGAAGTGGTCAAAGAGCTGGTCAACACCGTCCGCGCTTATGACACGGAAGATGAACACGACGTTTGCGGCTGGTGAAATGCACAAAAAAAAGCCCGCTCCGGGGTGCGGAAGCGGGCATATAAAGCGCGTTCAGTTTCATCACGCGCCCAAAACGTTGAAGGCTATCGGCTGTTAAGCTGGAACAGTGACATGCCTTGCAAATCGGTGAAGACTTTATAAGAAGCCTGTAGCGCAGCCTGCTGCTGAACATAGTTAGAGACAGTTGCCGTCCAGTCGGCGCCGACCAGCTGACTCATCTGGTCAGTTTGCGCCAGCGCTCTTTCATTACCGAGGTCATCCAGCTTGCTCAGCTCATTAAGCTGGGTACCTAACTCAGCGCGCACGGTAGACACATTGCTCAGGGCATTGCTCAGCCCACGGTTTGTTTTCGCGACGGCCGCATCAAGGGCTTTCTTACCTGCGTCGTCCAACCCGGCCGTTGGCGTTTTCAAGGCCGCGATAGCAGAGTCCAGCATATTAAAGATGTTGGTCTCGCTCGGCGAGCCATCGGGTTCCGGCGTGGCGTTACTGGAGATGCGATTGAAAACATCATTGCCGGTATGCCCAATTGTCATGGTTCGGGAGGTATCAACCTGTTGGGTAATTGGAAGCGTTCCGCCCTGATAGGTAATGCTACCTGCCCCACCGGTAAACGGTGCTGCTTCAGTTTTATAACCAGCAAAAATAAAACGGCCGTTCCCGTCGGTACTGTTCGCCAGGTTCAGTATTTGGTTGCGAATACCTTCGAGATCGGTTGCCAGCGAGGCACGGTCGTCATCACTCAACGTTCCGCTGCTGGCAGCATAAACAACTTTCTCCTGGGCACTTTGAATTGAAGAGACCGTTTGCTGCAAAACGCTCTCTTCCAGCGAAACCTTCTGCGTCGCAAAGGTACGTGCCAGTTTGTACTGGTCGTTCATCGACTGAGCCTGGGAAAGCACCACCGCCTGAGACGCTGCAACAGGATCGTCTGATGGCCGGTTAACGCGGTTACCGGTGCTCATCTGCTCGCCATAACTCAGCCATAAACTCTGCGCGTCGCTAATGCCGCGCATGTTCTGGTCATATAACATTTGGGTACTGATACGCATGACGCTGGCTCCCGTTAGCGAATGTTCAGCAACGCATCAAACAACGATGATGCAGTCTGAAGGACCTGGGCGTTAGCCATATAGTACTGCTGGTAACGCTGCAGGTTGCCATACTCTTCATCGAGGCTAACCCCCGAGATAGATTGCTGCTGCTTGGTGAGCTGCGTCACCACATTCCCCTGAGTCGTACTAGTCACTTTCAGGCTTGCCGTTTTGTTACCCACGTCGCTGACCAGAGTGGCATACGCATCGTTGAACGACTTGTTGCCTTCGACCTGCTTAGAGTTCTGCAGATCCAACATGGCCTGAGCGTTACGGTTATCGCTCTTGCCGGCGGTAGGATCGCTTGCCAGCGCCAGTTTCGACTCATCTTTCACGGCCAGGCTCATGTTCACTACCGCGTCGGATACCGGTTTAACGGTGAAGCTCTCGTTGTTGGCAGGCGTGCCGCTCACGCCAACTTTCAGCCCGTCAAAGTTAAGGCTGACGTTGCCGCTTGCGTCCGTTGCCGCGCCGGGGTTAATGTTGGCGTTGTCCGACAGACGGGTCACTTTCCAGTTTCCGCCCACAAACTCAACCTTATAATCACTGGCCTGAATCTGCTTGCTGTCGGTGGTGGTCGCGGTGAGCTGCGTGCCGCTGGTATTGCGGCTGTTGCTCAGGACTGTTGGGCCACCGACGGTAAACAGGTTGGTGCCTTTGTCGCCGTTGGCATCATAGCCCTGGGTGTGCTGGCTGTTCATGGCCGTCGCAAAGGCCTGAGCCATCTGGCCCAGACGGTTACGGGCGCTGTCCAAATCCTGAGTACGGAAGGTAAACAGTCCACCCAAAGAACCTGTATTCAGCTGGCTTTCTGGAATTTCCACTTTACCGGCAATCGGATCGACAAAAGCGACTGTCGTACGGGAAGGATCGGCGCTGGAGTTAACCGCCGCCAGTTGGTTAGCCGTGTCGCCCTGCACCAGGCTAATACCATTGCCGATTGATACGTTGTACGTACCACCATCCTGCACGCTGACGTCTACGCCAACAATTTGGTTTAGCTGGCTAACCAGCTGATCGCGCTGATCCAGCAGGTCATTTGGCGCTGAACCTGCGCCCACACCTTTCAGGCGTGAGATCTGGTCGTTCAGATTCGCAATTTGCTTAGCGTAGGTGTTGATTTGGTCCACGCTGCTGCTGATCGACAGGTTAACCTGCTTGTCCTGATCGCGCAGGTATTGGTCGGTGACCTTAAACTGGTTTACCAGACCATCCGCTTTGCCCAGCAGCGCCTGACGAGCCGCAGGATCCTGAGCATTACTGGTCAGCGTCTGCAGGCCGGAGAAGAAATCCTGCATGGTTTTTGACAGCGAGTTGGTCGTCCCGGACAGAATGTTGTCGATTTTTGACATCTGCTGATACTGGGTTGTCAGCCCGCTGCTTTGCGTCTGGGCCGCACGCAGCTGGTTAGTGATAAAGGAGTCGTACTCACGCTGCACGCCGTTGACATACACGCCATTGCCAATATAGCCGCCGCCGGTCAGGGTGCTTTTTGACTGGGACAGAATCGTCGTCTGGCGGGTATAACCGCTTACGTTATAGTTCGAAATGTTATTGCCGACGGTGCTTAATGCCGCCTGGGCAGCACTCAGGCCACTCATGGCGCTGTTAATCAGGCTATTGGACATGAAGGTTCCTTGATAGCGTGTGGTCAAAGGTTCTGCTACCTATTATCGGCAGCAGGCCACGGGACTTGAGTCTCTTCAGAACAAATTCGACAAATCAGTGCTGTAGGCTTTGGAAACCTTGTCGCTCATGGCTTTCAGCTGCTGGATCATGCCGGTCAACTTACGTGCGTAGTTTGGATCCGTGGCATAACCGGCGTTTTGCAGCGCCTGAGCACCCTGCTCTGCCGAAGACGCATTCGTCACGGCAGCATAGCGCGGGTTTTTCGTCAGCAAGCCAACGTAGTCAGAAAGCGCTTCCAGGTAAGAGCTGTAAACGCGGAACTTCGCTTTCACCTTCTTCGCCTCACCGTTTTCAAATTCGGTGGTGGTGATTTCCGTCGTCGCTCCTTTCCAGCCCGGCGTTGCCTTAACGCCGAACAGGTTGAAGCTCGGTTCCCCTTTTTCGGTGCGAATCTGACGCTGGCCCCAGCCGGACTCGAGCGCGGCCTGCGCCAGAATCAGGTGGTGCGGAATGCCGCTGGCCTCACTGGCCAGACGCGCCGGCAGCGAAAGCTGCGCCAGGAAGTCTTTGCTGTCTCCGCTCATCGGCTCTTCATTAGAAGGCGCGCGAGGCACGGCCTGACGCACCATTTGCGTTAGCGTCTGGTTCTGGTAGCTGGTGACCGTTTGCGGGTCGAGTTTCATCGGTACCTGACCTGCCGTTTCCGATGGCTCGACCTGCTCGTTACTCATTTGCTTAACCATCGCATCCGCCAGCCCCAGCCCTTTCGCACTCAGCTGTTGAGCTATCTGCTGGTCATACATGCTGGTGTACATCCGCGTGGACTCGCTGCTGAACAGACCGTCTTTCGGCAGCGCCTCACGCATGCTTTTCAGCATCATCTGCACGAACATCCCTTCCACCTGATGAGCCACCTCTTTCAGGTTGCCCTTAGGATCTTGTCCGGCCTTCGCCTTTAAATCATTGAGCGAGTTGGCGTCAAACGCGGCATTGGCAAGTGAACGGGCGTCAGTCAGCATTAGATGATTTCCAGTTTTGCACGCAGGCAGCCTGCGCTTTGCATGGATTGCAGGATAGACATCAGATCGATAGGCGTGGCCCCCAGCGCATTTAACGCACGGACGACATTATTCAGGTTGGCGCTGGAATTAACGCGCTGTACCGAGCCACCGCTCTGACGTAGGTCGATCTGCGTTTGCGGCGTCACCACGGTCTGGCCGCCGCCAAATGGCGTATTCGGCTGGCTGACCTGATTCTGACGATTTACGGTCACCGACAGGTTCCCCTGCGCAACGGCGCAGTTATCCAGCGTCACTTCGCGGTTCATCACCACGGAACCCGTGCGAGAGTTGATCACCACGCGCGCATCCTGCACCGGCATACTCACTTCAAGGTTTTGGATATCCGCCAGCAGACGAACCTGAGAGCTACCGCCGCTTGGCACGCGGATCTGGATCGTACGGCCATCCAGCGCTGTTGCGCTGCCGAAGCCACGGGAGCGGTTAATGGTGTCGGTGATCCGCTGGGCCAGGCTGAAGTCATCATCGTTAAGCTGCAGGTTGAGGGTGTTGCCGTTGCCGAAAGTCCCGGCCAGCTCACGCTCTACGACCGCGCCGCCGGTGATACGCCCGCCGTTAAGCTGGTTCACCTGCACGCTGCTGCCACCGGCAGCAGCGCCCGCACCGCCCACCAGCACGTTACCCTGCGCCAGGGCATAAACCTGATTATCCACGCCTTTGAGCGGCGTCATTAAGAGAGTCCCGCCGCGTAGGCTCTTCGCATTACCCATGGACGAAACAACAACATCAATGTTTTGCCCTGCTCGCGCGAACGCCGGGTATTTTGCCGTCACCATCACCGCTGCCACGTTTTTCAGCTGCATATTGGTGCCGGTCGGCACGGTAATACCCAGTTGGGAAAGCATGTTGTTCAGGCTTTGGGTGGTAAACGGCGTTTGCGTCGTCTGGTCACCGGTGCCGTCCAGCCCAACCACCAGGCCATAGCCAATCAGGGAGTTTTCACGCACGCCCTGCACGGTGGTCAGATCGCGAATGCGGTCAGCTGTTGCATAAGCCGCTGTCAGCAGCACAACCAACCCGAATAAATATTTCACCATGGTACCCTCGCTTACATCGGCGATACGTTAAGGAAGAAGCGCTGCAGCCAGCCCATATTCTGCGCTTCATTAATGTAGCCGTTACCGACATACTCAATTCGGGCATCCGCCACCTGGGTCGACGCAACGGTGTTGCTGCCGCTGATGGTGCGCGGGTTCACTACGCCAGAGAAGCGGATAAACTCCGTCCCCTGGTTGATGGCAATCTGTTTCTCACCTACGACGTGCAGGTTTCCGTTGGCCAGCACCTGATCGACCGTCACCGTCAGCGTGCCGCTGAAGGTGTTGCTGGCGTTGGCGCCGCCTTTACCGTTAAAGCCATTGCTGCCGGAAGCGCTCAGGTCAGCTTTCCCTCCTCCCAATAGCCCCGAAGCAAAAGTCGGGACCGTGTCGAAGCCGAGGGCCGATTTTCCATCGCGGCTGGCGTTCGCCGAGGAGCTCTTACTGGCGCTGACGTTTTCCTGAAGCTGGATGGTCAGAGTATCGCCGATATTACGTGGACGACGGTCTTCAAACAGCGGCTGATAGCCGTAGTTCATCGGCTGTGCGGTCTGGAATATTGATCCGTTAATCGTTGGCGAAGGACCAGGCACCGGCTGCGCGGTCGTGGCCCCTTCAACCAGCGGTTTACTAGGCACTAAGGCGCAGCCGCTTACGGCAAACACCAGACTCAGGAGAACAGGACGGAGCACCATTGGGTTTTGCATTGCTTTCATCTTCAGGTCACGGCAGCCGACGCGCTTTCACGCGTCGGCAAACGCCTTACATTTGCGTCAGTTTTTGCAGCATCTGGTCGGTGGTGCTGACCGCTTTGCTGTTGATTTCGTAAGCGCGCTGAACCTGGATCATGTTTACCAGCTCTTCAGCAACGTTTACGTTTGAGGTCTCAACATAGCCCTGGTAGAGCAGACCTGCGCCGTTCAATCCCGGTGTGGAATCGTTTGGCGCACCGGATGCCTGCGTTTCGGTGTAAAGGTTTTCACCAATACTTTCCAGGCCGGTATCGTTCATAAAGGTCGTCAGGTTCAGCTGCCCTACCTGCACTGGCGCGGTCTGCCCTTGCAGAGTTGCGCTCACCACACCGTCACGCCCGATAGTCAGGCTCAGCGCGTTTGCCGGTACGGTAATCGCAGGCTGCACCTGGAAACCGCCCGCCGTCACCAGCTGTCCATTTTGGTCAACCTGGAAAGAACCGTCGCGCGTATAGGCGGCGGTACCGTCCGGCAGCAGAACCTGGAAGAAACCTTCGCCTTTGATGGCCACATCTTTGCTGTTGTCCGTTTTAGACAGGTTGCCCTGGCTGTGCAGACGCTCGGTGGCCACCGGACGAACGCCGGTCCCGATCTGTAAACCGGACGGCAGCGTCGTCTGCTCAGAAGACTGAGCCCCCGGCTGGCGAATGGTTTGATAAAGCAAATCTTCAAACACGGCGCGTTGACGCTTGAAACCATTGGTGGAGACGTTTGCCAGGTTGTTGGCAATCACATCCATATTGGTTTGCTGTGCATCAAGGCCCGTTTTGGCGATCCATAAAGAATTGATCATGTTTGAATCCTGTAATAAGTAAGCCGGGCGTTAGGTCATTTGCAGCAGCGTGTTAGCGCGCTGTTCGTTTTCATCAACGTTGGCGATAACTTTCATCTGCATCTCAAAACGACGGGCGTTGGCGATCATATCCGCCATCGCCTCTGCCGGTTTGACGTTGCTGCCTTCCAGTACGCCGGACATCACCTTAATCGTTGGGTCGGCCTGCGCGATGGCACCGCGTGTCGCCTGGGCGGCAGGGTTCAAACGAAACAGCCCGTCATCACCGCGCACCACCTCCTGCTGCGTGGCTTTCACCAGCTTCAGTCGGCCAATCGGCGCCACGGTATTTGGCGGGTCGCCCGGGTTCAGCGCGGAGATAGTTCCGTCCGCGGCGATGGTAAGCTGCGAACCTTCCGGCACCGCAATCGGGCCACCTTCACCGATAACGGGCCGGCCACCAATGGTCAACTGACCGGCAGGGCTGACCTGAATGTTACCGTTGCGGGTATAGCCTTCTCCGCCGTCCTGCGTCTGCACCGCCAGCCAGCCATCCTGCTGCAAAGCAACGTCCATCGGGCGCGAGGTGTAGTCCAGTTGACCAGGCGTCATATCAGCCCCTGGCGTTGAGGCAATCACCAGGGTACGAGTTGGCAGAGAAAGCCCTTCCACCGGGACAGCACGCAAAGCATTAAGCTGCGCGCGGAAGCCCGGTGTGGAAGCGTTCGCCATGTTGCTCGCCGTGACTGACTGTTGATTCAGCGTCTGGCTGGCAGCGCCCATGGCGGTGTAGATTGCATGATCCATTAAGCCGTCCCTTCAGGCGCTTAGCGCAGGTTAACCAGGGTGTTGAGGATCTGGTCCTGGGTTTTGATGGTCTGCGCGTTCGACTGATAGTTACGCTGCGCGACGATCATGTTGACCAGTTCTTTACTCAGATCCACGTTCGAAGACTCCAGCGCGCCGCTGGTCAGGGTTCCGAAGTTACCTGTGCCCGCCAGGCCCAGCAACGCAACACCGGAAGAGTTGCTTGCGGTCCAGACGTTATCGCCCTGGGACTGCAAACCTTCAGGGTTCGCAAAGTTGGACAGCACGATTTGCCCCAGAAGCTGGGTCTGCTCGTTGGAGTAGTTCCCGACCACGGTGCCATCGTCGTTAATCTGATAAGACGTCAGGTCACCCGGCTTGTAGCCGTTCTGGTTGGTCGCCACGATGTTGTTAGACCCGGTGTTCTGCTGCATGGAGTTCTGGAAGCTCAGCGCGAAGGTCGCAGGTGTCGCGCCGTTGGTGACGCCGGTGGTCACGTTGATGCTGGTTGGCAGCGTGTTCGGGTTTGGAATCGGATCGGCGGCATTGGCAGTAATCCCCTGCAGGTTGCCGTTGTTGTCGAAACGCATAAACCCGGCGGACGTTGCCGTAGAACCCGCTACGGAAGAGTCTTTGGTGTAAACCTGCCAGGCGTTATCCGCGCTCTTAACGTAGTAAACATCCATACCATGGGCGTTACCCTGGCTGTCATAAACGGTGACCGTGCCCTTCTTGTTGTAGCTGTTCGCATTGGTAGGATCGAACGGCGTTACGGTCGGGATCTTATCGGTAGAGTTCAGGTTGATCTGCTGGGACGCAGTGGTGGTGGTCTTCGCCGGCATCAGCGTGTTCGGGATCGACAAGCCTACCGGGTTGGCGCCCTGTTGAATGGTTGGCGGCGTGCCGGTTGCCGGGTAACCGGTCAGCTGCAGGCCCTGCATGTTCACCAGGTTACGGTTTTCATCCAGCTTGAACTGGCCGTTACGGCTATAAAATACCGAGCCGGAGCTGTCTACCAGGCGGAAGAAGCCGTTCTGGCTGATAGCGACGTCCAGGCCACGACCGGTCCCGGTGGTAGTCCCGTCGCCAAAGTTCTGGGTCACGCCCGCGACTTTAACGCCCAGACCCACTTTAGAGCCTGCGAACATATCGGCAAAAGAGACCGAACCGGATTTAAAACCGTAGGTGGCGGAGTTGGCAATGTTGTTACCAATCACGTCCAGGTTGGTGGCCGCAGCATTTAAGCCGCTGACCGCTTGAGAAAACGCCATGTCTTACTCCTGCTTAGGTTATAGGCTTAAATAATTTGCCTGATTGCATCGAGGGTCGTAGAACCGTAGGTCCCGAGATCCAGTTTGAGGCCATCTTTGCCGTTGATAACACCGCTCACCATAGCGAAGCCCAGCGGCTGAGCCACCAGCTGTGTCCCGCCATTCGTGGCGTTGATCGCCACGGTATAAGAGCCGTCCGGCACGTTGGTGCCGTCGTTGGCGCTGCCGTCCCAGGTAAAGGTATGCACCCCGGCACTCAGTCCACCAATCTCGATAGTACGCACCACTTTGCCGTCTTTATCGGAGATGGTGGCCGTGACTTTGTCCGCCGCCTGCTGCAGCTCGACGCCAAACGGCGTGGTGCTGATGGTGTTGGTTTTTGAATCGGTCCCCGCCAGGATTTTGTTGCCCGGGATCATGACGCCATGGCCAATCAGGGCGCTGGCCTGCAGAGACTGGTTCTGGTTGATCTGGCCGGAGACGGAACCCAGCGTGGTGTTAAGTTTTTCGATGCCGCTAACGGTACTGATCTGCGCCAGCTGCGTGGTCAGTTCGTTGTTCTGCATCGGGTTGGTCGGATCCTGGTTTTTTAACTGCGCCACCAGCAGGGTCAGAAAACTCCCCTGCAGGTCTGCGGCGCTGTTGCCGGTCAGGCTGTTTTTCGATGCACCAGCCGTAGGATCAACATTGTTAGTCGGATCGTTCACTTTGACTGCAATGGACATATAGGCTCCTGTTACTGACCGAGAGTGAGCGTTTTCATCATCATGCCCTTCACGGTGTTGAGCACTTCGACGTTGGCCTGATAGCTACGGGAGGCGGACATGCTGTTGACCATCTCCCCGACCACATCAACGTTTGGCATACGCACGTAGCCACGCGCGTCCGCAAGCGGGTTACCCGGCTGGAAAACCAGCTTGTCCGGCGCATCGCTCTCAATCACTTTGGTCACTTTAACGCCACCGGTCGCCGCGCCAGGGGCTGCATCCACCTGGAAAACGACCTGTTTTGCGCGGTAAGGCTGACCGTCTGGTCCGGTGACGCTGTCGGCGTTGGCGAGGTTACTTGCCGCCACGTTCATGCGTTTGGACTGGGCCGTCATAGCCGAACCGGCGATGTCGAAAATATTGAGTAAGGCCATCGATTATCCCTGTAGCACCGACATCATGCTTTTGATTTGCCCGCCAAGCACCGTGAGGTTTGTTTGGTAATTCAGGCTGTTATCGGCAAACTGCGTACGTTCACGGTCCATATCGACGGTGTTACCGTCCATGGCGGGCTGGTCAGGTACGCGGTAAAGGAGATCGAGCGACGGAGTGGAGTGGGTTTCTGCCGGGATATGGCGTGCCGAAGTGAGCGCCAGAGACATGCCGCCTCCTTCAACGCGTCCGCGCTCCATCACTTTTTTCATTTCACTGGCAAAGTCGATATCGCGCGCCTGAAAGCCCGGCGTGTCGGCATTGGCGATATTCGCGGCCAGAATCTCTTGGCGCTGAGCACGCAAATTAAGCGCTTCTTGCTGAAATCGCAGTGCGGCGTCCAGTTTATCGAGCATGCTTCCTCCATGGTCCATAGAATTAGGAATCGTCCGAAAGCTTAAATCCCCTTACGCGTACGCGATGGGTGGAATAAACGCAAAATACGTCGCTATTTATCGCCTTGATCAAAACGACTCGCGGTTAAAATCACCGCAATCTGAATACGGAGAAGCGCGATGAGAAGTCTGAAAATCTTGAGCGGTATAGCCAGTTTGCTGTTCGGTCAGTGGGCTATGGCGAGCGCACTCGATCAGCCGCTGACTGAGTATTTTCAACAGCGACTGGCGGGGATCAGCGATGACGTCAGCGTCAAGGTGAAAACGCCAGAGGCTCAGCTTCCAGCCTGCCCTCAGCCAGAATTCTCAACGCCCGGCAATGCCAAACTGTGGGGCAACGTTAGCGTCATGGCCCGCTGCGGCAGCGACAAACGGTTTATCCAGGTTCAGGTGGTTGCCACGGGCCAGTATGTGGTTGCCAGCCGCCCTATCTCCCGTGGTGCAAGGATCGATGCCAGTAGCGTGCAGTTAACCCAGGGGCGCCTTGACCAACTGCCGCCACGGACTATGCTGGATCTCGGCCAGGCGACGGACGCCGTTTCACTTCGGGATATTGCCCCCGGGCAGCCGGTGATTCAGACGATGGTACGCCAGGCCTGGCGAGTAAAAGCCGGTCAGCAGGTTCAGGTGATTGCCTCCGGCGAAGGCTTTAGCGTCAACGGAGAAGGCAAAGCGTTGAATAACGCCGCCGTCGCGCAAAATGCCCGCGTTCGCATGTCCTCAGGGCAGGTGGTGAGCGGGACGGTGGATGCTGATGGGAATATTCTGATTAATCTATAATCTTTTTAAAGATTCCGCGGCGACTGCCGATAGTACTATCAACAAATGATACTGACTGGCTCTTACGCCGCGAGCCCCTCGATGAGGAGAGAACAATGAGCATTGATCGCACGTCGCCACTGAAACCGGTAAGCACTGTTCAACCACGTGAAACCAGCGATCCACAGACGCTGAAAAGCCGTCTTGAAAAATCCACTACCGCCAACAGCACCAGCGTAAAGCTGAGTGATGCGCAGGCCAAACTGATGCAGCCCGGCACCGGCGATATCAACATGGAACGCGTTGAAGCGCTGAAGACGGCCATTCGTAACGGCGACCTGAAGATGGATACCGGCAAGATCGCCGACGCGCTGATCCAGGAAGCCCAAAGCTATTTGTCGAGTAAATAACGGTGAGTCGTCTGTTAGAAGTGCTGGACCAAATGACCGCAGTGCTGAATTCACTGAAAGAGGTGATGGACGCTGAACAGCTGCAGCTTTCCGCAGGCCAGATAAACAGCAATGCGCTGCAACGTATAACTGAAGATAAAAGCTCGCTGCTGGCTACGCTGGATTACCTGGAGCAACAGCGTCGCGCGGAACAAAACGCCGGGGCGGTCACCAGCCTGGACGTTAGCCAGCGCTGGCAGACGATCACGCAAAAAACCCTGCACCTGCGGGACATTAATCAGCATAACGGTTGGTTGCTGGAAGACCAGATGGCCCGCAATGAGCAGGCTATTGCCGTGTTAAAACCGCATCAGGCACCGGACTTCTATGGCGCCGATGGGCAGGCAACGGCGCAGGGCAGCCGCGGCGGCAAAAAAATCACGATCTGATTCTCCTCGCCAATGAAAACAGCTGGTCAACGCTCTCCTTGACCAGCTGCTTGCTTATTTCAGCGATTTCAAGACCTTTACCGTCGCCTCAATATCAATCTCATCCTCTGAGAACAGGTGTGTTTCGCCCTGGAAGGTGGTCACGGCCAGTTTTTTCACCGTGCGCATTTCCCCTTCTTTTTTCTCTGCCTTCGGGCGAATGCTGTTCATCAGCAACCCAACCGACAGCACCGCATTTTCTTTATCAATCTTCCCGTCCGCGGGCTCTTCTTCGCTGTACACCACGAAAGATTTGATCGAGGTGATTTTAAGCCGCTCGCCCGCAATAAACAGATGCTTGCTCTCAGGCTCCACTTTCACAGCAAACGCCGACAGCCCTTTATTATTGGTTCCCGGCTCGAAGGTCACCGACGCGTCCTTTTTGATAAGTTCCGGGTTGGCGACTTTAATCACGTGGAAATAACGGTTTTCACCGTTTTCATCTTTGATAAATCCGAAGCCCTTCTCTTCGAACCAGGTTGTGATTATTCCTCTCATCGCTCTGTCACCTAATTAACCTTTCAACATATAAAGAATAGGGCGGCGTGACGAAACCGTCATCCACCCAGAAAAAATCAAATTGTGCGGCGGGCGAAATCTTTCAATCTGAAGCCCAACAGCAACAATGTCGCAAAATAAGCGACGATGCCGGCCACCACCACCGCCATCAGCCGCAGCAGGCGATAAGGCATGTTGCCCAGATCCCACGCAGGCATAACGTACATTATCCCAATCAGTACCGCAGACATCACCAACACGGCGGCGACCAGGCGCAGCAGAAATGCCGTCCAGCCGGGCTGTGGCTGGAAGATATCCTGCTTACGCAGTTGCCAGTAAAGCAGCGAGGCGTTAATACAGGCCCCCAAACCAATCGACAGGGAAAGTCCGGCGTGTTTTAGCGGGCCGAAAAACGCGAGGTTCATTAGCTGCGTCAAAATCAGCGTCACGATAGCGATTTTAACCGGGGTTTTAATGTCCTGCCGGGAATAGAAGCCTGGCGCCAGAACCTTAACCACGATAAGCCCCATCAGGCCGACCGAATACGCCACCAGCGCCCGCTGGGTCATCAGGGCATCGAAAGCTGAGAACTTACCGTACTGGAACAAAGAGACGGTCAGCGGTTTTGCCAGAATTCCCAGCGCCACCGCGCTTGGGAGCGCCAGCAGGAAGCAAAGGCGCAGCCCCCAGTCCATCAGGCGGGAGTATTCATCGTGGTTGCCGGTGGCAAAACTCTTCGCCAGCGACGGCAGCAGAATAGTGCCTAACGCCACGCCTAAAACCCCAGACGGAAACTCCATCAGGCGGTCGGCATAATACATCCAGGAAACCGAACCGGACACCAGGAACGAAGCAAAGATGGTGTTGATGATCAGTGAAATCTGGCTGACGGAAACGCCGAGAATAGCCGGCCCCATCTGTTTGATAACCCGCATTGCGCCCGCATCCTTAAAGCTGATACGCGGCAGCACCAGCATGCCAATTTTCTTCAGGTGCGGCAGCTGATAGGCCAGCTGTAATACGCCCCCTACCGTTACCGCCCAGGCCAGTGCCAGAATCGGTGGATTAAAGTGCGGGGCGGCAAACAGCGCGAAGCCAATCATGCTGAGATTAAGGAACGTCGGGGCAAACGCTGGCACAGAGAAACGGTTCCAGGTATTGAGAATTGCCCCGACCAGCGACGCCAGCGAAATCAGTAAAATGTACGGGAAGGTAATGCGCAGCAGGCTCGACGTTAGCGCAAATTTATCCGCCGTGTCGGCAAAACCCGGCGCAGTGACCAGAATAACCCAGGGCGCCGCAAGCATCCCGAGGACGGTGATCAGCGCCAGCGCAAGTGTCAGCAGCCCGGAAACGTATGAGACAAAGACGCGCGTGGCATCTTCGCCCTGCTTACTTTTGTATTCGGCCAGAATGGGCACAAACGCCTGGGAGAAAGCGCCTTCGGCAAAGATTCGGCGCAGCAGGTTCGGCAGCTTAAAGGCAACAAAGAAGGCATCCGTCGCCATCCCTGCCCCAAATACCCTTGCCACAATGGCGTCGCGCGCGAAACCAAGCACGCGTGAAAACATGGTCATCGAGCTGACGGCTGCCAGCGATTTTAATAGGTTCATTTATTCTGTTATTCCACAAACATGAACGCCTGCAATGCAGGCGTACATGGATGATGACAAGTCGGCATAGTCTACCGATACGGCGCTGAATTGCTACCGCGATATGTTACAGCTTATTCGCTAATTGCCTCGCGCCAGAGCTTCTCGACGACACGCTGCGCCAGCAGCGCCTGCTCGCCGGAGGTTTCCGGGACAGTTTGGTTCGCCACGCAGTCGATAAAGTGACGCGCACAGCCCGCAAAGCCGCGCTGTTCCAGCGTGGTTTGCCAGCCGGGAATGGGCTGCTCCACCACACCGGCGCCGCATTCTTCGCGCCACTGACGCATGTCCGTTACCTCATACAGCCCGCCGTCAGTCACCGCCTGCACCCACTCTCGCTGGCTTCCGGCGCGGCGATGCATACTGGTGGTCACGCTCAGGTTGCCCTGGCTGAAATGGTGTTCGGCGTACAGCATTTGCCCTGATTCATTGGTTTGCAACGTCCCGCTTTGCAGCTGAGCACTGCCGCCGCCAAGCCAGAGCGCGGTATCCACGACGTGAAGATAGTCATCAAGCAGCGTGAAGCGCAGATCCCCCGGGCCGACGCTGTCGGTGCGGTGTTTGTCCATCCGCAAGGATGCCCCGGCAGACAGCTTTGCCTTTAACTGCTGGTAACGCGGTGCAAAACGGCGGTTAAAGCCCACCATCAGGGTGCGTTTTTTGCGCTCTGCAAGCTCCACCAGCTTTTCGGCGTCAGCCAGATTTTCCGCCAGCGGCTTATCCACGCAGACGCTGACGCCGGCATTGAGCAGATCATTCACCACCGCGTAGTGGGAACTGGTGGCGCTATGCACAAAAACAGCATCGCACTGCGCCGCCAGATTGCTGAGCGAATCGATATACGGCATACGCCAGGTTTCACACACCGGCAGCGCTTTCGCTTTGGTCGGTGAAAATGCGCCCACCAGCGACCAGTCGTCGGATGCCCCCAGAACCGGAAGCCAGGCTTTCTGCGCGATCCCGCCCAGCCCCACGACGCCAATACGTAATTTCGTCATCCTTAATCTCCCAAATGCGCCAACAAGGAATCCAGACGCTGTTTAAGTTCGGCGACGTCAGTTTCCAGCGCGGCCACTCGCGCGCTGAGATCGTCTGCAACCGGGCTGATACTTTGTTCCGGGGACACTGACGCCTCAACCTCACCGCTGAAAAGATGCATATAGCGGCTTTCTCGTTTACCCGGCTCACGCGGCAGACGCACGACAAACGGCCCATCTTCACGGCCAGCCAGCCCTTCCAGCGTCGCTTCTACCTGCGCCATATCGGTGAACTCAAACATTCTCCCGGCACGGCTGCGCAGCTCACCCGGCGTTTGCGCGCCGCGCAGCAGCAAAGTCGTAACCACAGCCACTTCCGCTGGCGCTAGCTTTAAATGACCAAACTCGGAGTTGCAAAAACGCTGCTCGTATTTCGTCACGCGGTTGCCAAACCCGCTGACGGTTCGCAAATAATGGCCTTTGACCAGCCCGTCCAGCGAGTCCTGGACTTCATGCTCTTTCAGCTCCATCACCGGTTCACGGTTTGTTTTCTGATTACAGGCGGTCACCACGCCGTTGACAGACATCGGATATTGCTCTGGCGTAGTGAGCTGTTTTTCCAGCAGGCTGCCGATAACGCGGGCTTCAATCGCCGTTAACTGATATTTCATCTTTTAAACTCCACGACCTGGGGTCCAGTCTTGATTAACCAGCGCGGTGAGAACGTGATCCCGCCATACGCCGTCAATCAGCAAATAATCCTTTGCATAGCCTTCTTTTTCAAAGCCCAGGCGCGCCAGAAGGTCGCCGCTGCGCTGATTATGCGGCATATAGTTGGCCATAATGCGATGCACATTTTGGCTACGTTGCATATAGCGAATGGCGCTGGCCAAGGCCTCGTACATTAGTCCCTGCCCCTGCCACTTTTCACCGATGGAGTACCCGAGAAAGCAGGCATGGAAGGAGCCACGCACCACGTTGGAGAAGTTGGCGACGCCGATAACCTCTTTTTCTTCCGGGTCGAGCAGCGCGAAGTAGTACGCGCTACCCTGCTTGTGCATTTCACTTATCATGCCCAGCCTTGCCTGCCAGCCCGAAGGATAGCAGTAGCTCTCATCCCGAACGGGTTCCCAGGGCTTCAGAAACAGGCGATTTTCCGTGTAGTAATCCGCCAGGCGCCAGGCATCTCGCTCATGAACCAGACGCACCACCAGACGGTCAGTCACCAGGCGAATTTTTGGTGCGTTACTGCGGTAGCCAAACATGTTTATCCCACTCCTTCATCCCGGTTAACGGGGCTCATCTTGTTACTATACCTGCGCCTGACCGCCGTGTGAAAACAACAACATGAAGCGACATCACTTTTTTCGATGAAAGCCTTGAATCAAACTCGTTGCACGATAAAAAAATATTGTCCTGCATCAGGTATTAAAAGCCCGAATGCCAAGCGAGAATAAAGACTTGTCGCGTTTAATTAAGTTCCCTGGAGGGGAGATGTCGCGGGTGGCGCAGGCAAGGAGCCTGGGTAAATATTTCCTGCTGCTTGATAACATGTTAGTGGTATTAGGCTTTTTCGTTGTCTTCCCTTTGATTTCCATTCGCTTCGTTGACCAGTTGGGCTGGGCCGCTTTAATGGTCGGGATTGCCCTGGGTCTGCGTCAGTTTATCCAGCAGGGGCTCGGCGTCTTCGGCGGCGCGATTGCCGACAGGCTGGGCGCTAAACCGATGATTGTCACCGGCATGCTGCTGCGGGCCGCAGGTTTTGCCACCATGGGCATCGCCACGGAACCCTGGATGCTATGGCTTTCCTGCCTGCTCTCCGCCATTGGCGGAACACTGTTTGATCCGCCCCGCTCGGCGCTGGTCGTCAAACTGGTTCGCCCTCAGCACCGCGGCCGCTTCTTCTCCATCCTGATGATGCAGGACAGCGCGGGCGCGGTGATCGGCGCTCTGCTGGGTAGCTGGCTGTTGCAGTACGACTTCCGTCTGGTATGCGCCGTCGGTGCCGTAATGTTTGTCCTGTGCGCCGCACTTAATGCCTGGCTGCTGCCCGCTTATAAGCTTTCAACGATCCGCACCCCAATGCGCGAAGGCATGGGGCGCGTGTTTCGAGATAAACGCTTTATCACCTATGTTCTGACGCTCACCGGCTATTACATGCTGGCGGTGCAGGTCATGCTGATGCTGCCGCTGATGGTCAACGACATTGCCGGTACCGCGTCGGCGGTAAAATGGATGTACGCCATTGAAGCCGCGCTTTCGCTGACGCTGCTCTACCCTATCGCCCGCTGGAGTGAAAGGCGCTTCCGCCTGGAGCAACGCTTAATGGCAGGCCTGGTGCTGATGACGGTGAGCCTGATGCCTATTGGTCTGGCCTCCAACCTGCAGCAGCTTTTCGCCCTGATCTGTACCTTCTACATCGGCTCAATCATCGCTGAGCCTGCCCGGGAAACGCTCAGCGCCTCGCTGGCGGATGCCCGCGCTCGCGGCAGCTACATGGGGTTCAGCCGTTTGGGCCTGTCGCTGGGCGGCGCACTAGGTTACACCGGCGGTGGCTGGCTGTTTGACGCAGGTAAAGCCCTGCAGCAGCCGGAATTACCCTGGGCCATGCTCGGCATTATCGGCTGTATCACCCTTGCCGCCCTGTGGTGGCAATTTAGCCTTAGACCCGTTGAGCCAACAATGCTGGAGCCTGGCGGGCAGGGATAATTTTCTCGTATCATCTTTTTCCGGTAGCCGCTCCCGCCGTGCCGCATTATGCTGATAAAGCAAGGCACGGCATTGGAGCCGCTATTTTGAGGAAGCCTATGAAGAAGATTGTTTTTGCCGCAGCATTGATGCTTAGCGGCCTGCTCTCAGGATGCAACCAGTTAACGCAGTACAGCGTGAGCGAACAGGAAATTAACCAGTCGCTGGAAAAACACAATAACTTCTCGAAGGATATTGGCCTGCCCGGCGTGGCTGAAGCCCATGTGGTGCTAACCCATTTAGTCAGTCAGATAGGACGGGAAGAGCCGAATAAAATCACCCTGACCGGCGATGCCAATCTCGACATGACATCCCTGTTTGGTAACCAAAAAGCCATCCTGAAGCTCAAGCTGAAAGCACTGCCGGTGTTCAATAAAGAGCAAGGCGCCATCTACCTGCAGGAAATGGAGGTGGTTGACGCTCAGGTCGAGCCGCAAAAAATGCAGACCGTACTGCAGACCATGATCCCTTACCTTAACCAGTCCCTGCGCAGCTACTTCAATCAGCAGCCTGCTTATATCCTGAGCGAAGACCGCAGCACCGGCGAGTCGCTGGCGAAGAAATATGCCAAAGGCATTGAAGTAAAACCCGGTGAGATAATCATTCCGTTAACGGAATAGCCCCTGCCCCTCAGAGCCGTTCATGCGCTCTGAGGGTTTTGTACAACATGAGCAACATAAGGGGTGCAAACGATAACGTTTCCCCTTATCCTTAGTGCCCGGCATAAAACCAGCCCTTGATGACTGATTTCCCTCTCACGCCGGAGCACATTGATGACCGCATTACCTCAGGTATTAAAAATCCGCCGCCCAGATGACTGGCATATTCACCTTCGTGACGGTGAGATGCTGAAAACCGTGGTGCCTTACACCAGCCAGACCTATGGCCGCGCGATTATCATGCCCAATCTTGTGCCCCCTATTACCAGCGTGGAAGCCGCTATTGCTTATCGCCAGCGTATTCTTGATGCGGTTCCGGCCGGGCAAAAGTTTGAGCCGCTGATGACCTGCTACCTGACCGACACGCTGGATCCCAACGAAATCGAACGCGGGTTCAATGCAGGCGTGTTTACCGCCGCCAAGCTTTACCCGGCGAACGCCACAACCAACTCCGCTCACGGCGTAACCAGCACCGCAGCCATTCTGCCGGTGCTTGAGCGTATGCAGAAAATTGGCATGCCGCTGCTGGTGCACGGCGAAGTCACCCATGCTGATATCGATATTTTCGATCGCGAAGCGCGCTTTATTGAAACCGTCATGGAGCCGCTGCGTCGCCAGTTGCCTGGGCTGAAAGTGGTGTTTGAACATATCACCACCAAAGATGCCGCCCAGTATGTGAAAGAAGGCAACTCGCTGATTGGCGCGACTATCACGCCTCAGCATCTGATGTTTAACCGTAACCACATGCTGGTGGGCGGAATTCGTCCTCACCTTTATTGCCTGCCGATTCTGAAACGCAGCATCCACCAGGAAGCACTGCGCGAGCTGGTCGCCAGCGGCTGCGATCGCGTGTTCCTCGGCACCGACTCTGCGCCACATGCGCGTCATCGTAAAGAAGCCAGCTGCGGCTGTGCCGGCTGCTTCAACGCGCCTTCCGCGCTCGGTGCCTATGCGACGGTATTTGAAGAAATGAACGCGCTGCAGCATTTTGAAGCTTTCGCTTCGCTGAACGGCCCGCGCTTCTACGGCCTGCCGGTCAATGAAGAGCACATCGAGTTGGTTCGCGTCGCTGAGAAAATGCCAGAACTGATTGAAGCCGGCGACGACAGCATCGTGCCGTTCCTGGCGGGTGAAGAGGTCGTCTGGTCCGTTAAAGGCTAAATTTTTCAACGCCCCCTGTTGCTTACTGGAAATTAAGACTGTATAAATATCCAGTATATTGTACAGGGGGTCGTTATGCGTATTGAAGTCACTATAGCCAAAACCACACCATTACCAGCCGGGGCTATCGATGCCCTTGCCAGTGAGCTTTCCCGCCGTATCAATCAACATTTCCCCGACACCAGCAGCGAAGTGCAGGTACGTTATGCCTCCGGCAATAACCTCTCCGTGCTGGGCGGTGCCAAAGAAGACAAAACGCGAATCAGCGAGATCCTCCAGGAAACCTGGGAAAGCGCTGACGATTGGTTCTCTGCCGACTAATACCCTCAAGTATGTTGGTACTTTTTGCCGGGTGTCGCCATCCGGTTTTTTTTATTTCCCTCGCCGATTTGATTATTTTTTAAACGCCGCTAAAGTCTTTCCTGCCTTTCTTTCCGATTACATCGGAATAGCCTGTCGATTTATTGTTCGCTTTTCTCGGATAATGTGGAAAAAGTGTTACCAGGTAATTATTTCATCCCCATGACCGCAAGAGTGTTGATATACTTAAGTCGCTTCACGATAAATCACGCATGAACCTCACTAGTCGTTGTCTTTAAACACGTATAAAAGGGGTTATGATGGAAAAAAATAGTGATGTTATTCAGACTCATCCCCTCGTCGGATGGGATATCAGCACCGTCGACAGCTACGACGCCATGATGCTGCGCCTGCATTACCTGACATCCAATAATCAGAAGCACGATGAAACCGAAATCGGTCAGACCCTCTGGCTGACCACCGATGTCGCCCGGCAATTTATTTCCATCCTTGAGGCCGGGATAGCCAAAATTGAATCCAGTGATTACCAGGAAAGCGATTATCGCAAGCATTGACGACACATGCTTAACAATGGCCACAGGCACCCAACGGGGTGCCTTTTTTATTTTAAGCGTCACCGTCAATTGCATCGTTCCGGTGAATTAATTACCCTGCTACAGATAATTTTCCACAGAGAAAAGCTTATGAACTACGACCTCATCATTGTCGGCAGCGGCTCCGTCGGTGCCGCCGCAGGCTGCTATGCCACACACTCGGGCCTGAAGGTACTGATGATCGACAGCGGCCACCCGCCGCATGACCAGGGCAGCCACCACGGCGACACTCGCCTGATGCGCCATGCTTATGGCGAAGGTGAAAAATATGTCCCGTTGGTCCTGCGAGCACAAAAACTGTGGGATGCCCTGGCGGAAGCCAGCGGTGAGAAGCTCTTCCACCGCACCGGGGTCATTAACCTGGGGCCATCTGATTCGCCCTTTATTCGCAATGTCGCCTCCAGCGCAGAGAAATTTTCCCTGCCGGTTGAAACCCTGGACGCCGCCGCCATTGCCGCCCGCTGGCCGGAGATTGCTGTGCCTGAAAACTACGTCGGCCTGTTTGAGACGGACTCAGGCGTGCTGAAAAGCGAGCTGGCCATCGAAACCTACATCAACCTTGCTAAGCAAGGCGGCAGCGCTCAGCTTTTTAACTGTAAGGTGACGGCGATCCGCCACGGCGACGAAGGTGTCACCGTCGTGACTGAAGAAGGTGAATATCACGGGAGCAAACTGCTGGTCAGCGCGGGGACCTGGGTTACCAAACTGCTGCCTGACCTGCCGATCGCCTCGGTTCGCAAAATCTTTGCCTGGCACCAGGCCGATGGGCGCTACAGCGAGAACAACAAATTCCCGGCGTTTACCGCAGAAACACCCAACGGCGATCAGTATTACGGCTTCCCGGCGGAAGACAACGAACTGAAGCTGGGCAAGCACAACGGCGGGCAGCTGATTGACTCCCCCGAGCAGCGTAAACCCTTTGGCGCCGTCGCCAGCGATGGGTCTGAAGTCTTTCCGTTCTTGCGCGAATTTTTACCCGGCATCGGCTGCTGCCTGCACGGTAAAGCCTGCACCTATGACAATTCGCCGGATGAAGATTTCATCATTGATACTCTCCCCGACCATGACAACACCCTGATCATTACCGGGCTGAGCGGACACGGGTTCAAATTCGCCTCCGTTTTAGGCGAAATTGCCTGCCAGTTTGCTTTGGGTCAAAAACCTGCCTTTGATTTATCCCCGTTTGTACTTTCTCGCTTCAAAACGGCGTAGAATCCCCGAGTGGCGGGCATTTCCGCCACTTTTCCTTGGGGCCATCATGATTCGCTTTTTTCAATTTTTAACCAACAATATTCGCGAACACTTTATTCTGTATCTTTTTCTCTGGGCAATACTTGCACTTCTCGATCTGGCTTATATCTATTTCTTTTGATTATTCAGACTCCTGTTATATTGACAATTATTGACGTAAAATTAATTAAATATAGTTTTAGTGCAAATAATTAACCGTCAATAAATACTCTTCTCAATCAAAAACGATCATATTCATTCGACTCTACTGAACGCCTGCCGCGAGTGTTATTCAAAAAAACAGACATACAATAAATATATATCGAAATACGGATATTTATGTTGATCTGCTGTTAACAGAACGCCTATGTTTTAGCTTCTTTAGAAAATACATGGACGCATAAATATGCAATGGCGAAACTCATCCGAACGCTATGGACATTTTTCGGTTCTCCTTCACTGGCTGGTTGCCGCCACGGTTTATGGCATGTTCGCACTCGGACTCTGGATGGTGACGCTGGGCTATTACGACGTCTGGTACCATAAAGCACCAGAAATACATAAGAGCATCGGCATCTTGTTAATGTCTGCTCTGGCTATTCGTATTCTCTGGCGCTTTATATCGCCTCCGCCGCCACCGTTAAAAAGTTATTCACGTCTGACGCGCATCGGCGCGCTTACCGCACATATTTTGCTGTATGCATTATTGTTCGCCATTTTGCTGAGCGGGTATCTGATTTCAACGGCTGACGGTAAACCCATTAGCGTGTTTGGCTGGTTTGATGTGCCCGCCACGCTAACCGACTTCGGGGCGCAGGCCGACCTTGCCGGGACAGTTCATCTCTGGCTGGCGTGGACCGTGGTGATTGTTTCCGTTCTACACGCTCTTGCGGCCTTAAAGCACCATTTTCTAGATAAAGATGCCACCCTCAAGCGCATGCTGGGGAAAGCATCCCGTTAACTATGGAGAGTAAGACAATGAAGAAAATCCTGCTGGGAGCCACCTTAGGCGCTCTGTTATTCACCACCGGCTCCGCCGTGGCCGCTGACTATAAAATTGATAAACAAGGTCAGCATGCGTTTGTGAATTTCCGTATTCAGCATCTCGGCTATAGCTGGCTGTACGGTACCTTCCGTGATTTTGACGGAACCTTTACCTTCGACGAGAAAAACCCTTCGGCAGATAAAGTCAACGTCACCATCAACACCACCAGCGTGGATACCAACCATGCCGAACGCGACAAACACCTGCGTAGCGCAGAGTTCCTCAACGTGACTAAGTTCCCGCAGGCTACCTTCGCCTCAACGGAAGTGAAAAAAGACGGTGAAGCTTTAGATATTATCGGCAACCTGACGCTGAACGGCGTGACAAAGCCGGTTACGCTGAAGGCTAAGCTGATTGGTCAGGGTAACGATCCGTGGGGCGGCGTGCGCGCGGGTTTTGAGGCCGAAGGTAAAATTAAGCTGAAGGACTTCAATATTACTCAGGATCTGGGGCCAGCTTCTCAGGACGTTGATCTGATTATTTCTGTCGAAGGCGTGCGTCAGTAAAAAGACTCCCCCGGCGAACCGGGGGAATGTTATTACTTCTCGGGGTCAGGAATACCCAGCGTGGTATTCAGCATCCCACGAGATTTATTAAAGATCTTATTCCCGTTTTCGCGGCCTGCCCGGCGGCGGCGCTGTTCTTCTGGAGATAGCGCCAGCTCATCACGGCAAACTTCACTGCAGCAGCCAGAGAATTTTTCAGCACAGGCCGGACACTGAATAAACAGCAGATGGCAGCCGTCATTTTTGCAGTTGGTGTGGCTGTCGCACGGCGTTCCGCACTGATGGCAATGGGCGATCACATCGTCAGATATACGCTCTCCCATACGCTCATCGAAAACAAAGTTTTTACCGACAAAGCGCACCGGCAATCCTTGCTCACGCGCGCGGCGCGCATATTCAATGATCCCGCCTTCAATGTGATACACATTTTTGAAGCCGTTATGGCGCATCCAGGCGCTGGCTTTTTCACAGCGAATGCCGCCGGTGCAATACATGACAATTTTCTTCTCTTTGTCATCCTGCATAATATCCACGGCTTTCGGCAGCTGCTCACGGAAGGTGTCGGCCGGAATTTCGACGGCGTCCTCGAAATGCCCCACTTCGTATTCATAGTGGTTACGCATATCGATAAATACCGCGCTCGGATCGTCGAGCATGGCGTTCACTTCCGCAGCCTTCAGATATTCCCCCACGTCACTTGCGTCAAACGTAGGGTCATCAATACCGTCAGCAACAATACGGTCGCGTACCTTCATGCGCAGCACCCAGAAGGATTTACCGTCATCTTCCAGCGCAATATTCAGGCGCAAATTATTTAAGGCCGGGTGGAAGGCATAAATCGCTTCGCGCAGGGCATCAACGCGGCTTTCCGGGACGCTAATCTGAGCGTTGATCCCTTCATGCGCCAGATAGACGCGGCCAAACACGTTCAGGCTCAGGAAAAGCTGATACAGCGCATCACGGGTCGCCTGCGGCGTTTCGATAGTGAAATATTTGTAGAATGAGATGGTCGTGCGCGGCTCGGTTTCGGCAAGCATGCGCTCGCGCAGCTCCTCATTCGATACGCGGTTGTGTAACACTGGCATGGTGTTCGCTCGCAATCGTTGAAAAAAAGTGGGCTGCATCATAAAGCAAATAACGCTTATTTACATCCCCACGTTTTACGCTACATTTTGCTCACTCAAAGGCATCTGCGGCAACAATCGATGAAATATCAGGCACTCCGACGCCGCGTATTTTGGCTCTGCGCTAAAAAATGCCACAATGGAATGATTAGAAGATCCGGCAATTGCCGTCACAAAGGTTTTACATGACGAACTTACCGCAATTCTCCCGTGCATTACTGCACCCGCGCTATTGGCTCACCTGGCTGGGCATCGGCTTTTTATACCTGCTGGTGCAGCTCCCCTACCCGGTGCTTTATCGCATCGGCTGCGGGCTGGGCCGGCTGGCAAAACGCCTGATGAAACGTCGCGCGAAAATAGCCTACCGCAATCTTGAACTCTGCTTCCCGGACATGAGCGAGGAAAAACGCGAGCAGATGGTGATCGCCAACTTCGAGTCAGTCGGTATGGGGCTGATTGAGACCGGCATGGCCTGGTTCTGGTCTACGGAGCGCATCAATAAATGGTGCCACTACGAAGGCGTGGATATTGTTAAAGGCATCGAGAAAACGGGCCAGGGCATTTTGCTGATTGGCATTCACTTCCTGACGCTGGAGCTGGGGGCCCGTATTTTCGGCATTAAAACGCCGGGCATCGGCGTTTACCGCCCAAACGACAACCCACTGCTGGACTGGCTGCAGACCTGGGGGCGCATGCGCTCCAATAAGAGCATGATTGACCGCAAAGATCTGAAAGGCATGATCCGCGCGCTGAAAAATGGCGACATCATCTGGTATGCCCCGGACCATGATTACGGCCCGAGAGGCAGCGAGTTTGTGCCGTTCTTTGCCGTTGAACAAGCTGCGACCACCACGGGAACCTACACGCTCGCCAAACTCTCCGGCGCCTGCGCCGTGCCGTTTGTTCCGCGTCGCCTGCCGGGCGGAAAAGGCTACGAGCTGACGATTATTCAGCCAGAGCTGAACCCACCGCTTGACAGCCCGGAAGCAACGGCACGCTGGATGAACAAAATTGTAGAGAAGTGCATCCTGATGGCACCGGAGCAGTATATGTGGCTGCACCGCCGCTTTAAGACGCGGCCGGAAGGCATGCCCGACCGTTACCAATAACGCTTAACAGCCGCCTTTTCAGGCGGTTTTTTTTTGCCGTAGTTTGATCGAAAAAGCCCTTTGATTTGCCAGCCCAATGCCAACAGGCGCATAATTAGCAGAGTAATAATTCCCTCTCTTCTCTTTGGCACTGGCAACTTCGGAGCGGTATGACTCCCCCTGACAGCACTATCAACTGGAAGCGTAATCTGGCCGTCGTCTGGGTTGGCTGCTTCCTGACCGGCGCGGCATTCAGCCTGGTCATGCCGTTCCTCCCGCTTTACGTTGAGCAACTCGGCGTCACCAGCCATAGCCAGCTGAACATGTGGTCCGGGCTGGTCTTTAGCATTACCTTCCTGTTTTCTGCCGTGGCATCCCCTTTCTGGGGTGGGCTTGCCGACCGTAAAGGCCGAAAACTTATGCTGCTGCGTTCCGCGCTTGGCATGTCTGTCGTCATGCTGTTGATGGGTCTCGCACAAAATATTTGGCAATTTCTGGCGCTTAGGGCCTTACTTGGCCTGCTGGGTGGATTTGTCCCTAATGCCAACGCTGTGATCGCCACCCAAAACCACGCCATAAAAGCGGCTGGGCACTTGGCACGCTGTCTACGGGAGCGGTCAGCGGCGCGCTGCTAGGCCAGCTGATGGGTGGCCTGATGGCGGACAGCTACGGGCTGCGCTCGGTGTTCTTTATCACCTCGCTGGTGCTGTTTATCTGCTTCGTGATGACGCTGTTTTTTATTCGCGAGTCGTTCACGCCCGTTTCCAAAAAAGACATGCTGCACGCCCGCCAGGTACTCACCTCATTAAAAAATCCCCGCCTGGTACTGAGTCTGTTTGTCACCACGATGATCATCCAGGTTGCCACCGGTTCTATCGCGCCTATCCTGACGCTCTATGTGCGCGATCTGGCCGGTAACGTCAGCAATCTGGCGTTTATTAGCGGGATGATTGCTTCCGTGCCCGGCGTAGCGGCGCTGATCAGTGCCCCAAGACTCGGCAAGCTGGGCGATCGCATTGGGCCGGAAAAGATCCTGATTGGTGCGCTGGTAATTTCCGTTTTGCTGCTCATCCCGATGTCGTTGGTACCAAACCCGTGGCAGCTCGGGGTCTTACGCTTCTTGCTGGGTGCCGCCGACGGGGCGCTGCTCCCTGCCGTGCAAACGCTGCTGGTCTATAACTCTTCCAGCCAAATTTCGGGCCGTATTTTCAGCTACAACCAGTCGTTCCGCGATATTGGCAACGTCACCGGCCCGCTGCTCGGCGCCGCCGTTTCCGCCAGCTACGGCTTCCGCACAGTATTCCTGGTCACCGCCAGCGTGGTGCTGTTTAACGCCCTTTACTCATGGATGACGCTGCGCCAGCCTGCCGAACGACTCCGTATTCCGGGGGAATAAATCTCCGACTTGCAGATTTGCCAACAGCGTCAACAATTAACTGGAAATCGTAACGGAGCTGCCGCTCCCCGACCTTTGCCACAAGGAGATAACCATGAGCATGTATGCAACCCTGGAAGCAGGGTAAAGTGAAATACATCAAATAAAAAACTTATTGATATTCAACCGTCACCACTTCACACACCACGTTAGTACCATGCCATTCATCACTATAAATCGACGTATCAATCCCGCATCCAGGCTCTAGAGTCCATCCCGTTTGTTCGGTGAATTTCTTGTACTTCTGGGACTCTTTACGCTCATAGCAATGTACCCCACTGTAGACAAAACCTGCCGATCCCTGTGGTACAATCCAGACCCCGTAATCTGCGAAATTCGCAGCATGGGTAATCACCTTGTATTCGAATTCTGACCCTGTATAAGAGCCTGTAACGGCCTCTGACGTTTTGATCTTACCGAACGGTGGATTGCCGTAGGCGATATCAAATCGTTCACTGGTGGAGTACTGGAGAGCATCAGCACATATCCATTCAGCCTCTGGAAGTACCCTTTGGCCGATCATTACATAGTCGGGATTGAGTTCTACGCACGTTAAATGTTCTGGTCTATTACGTTGCCATTGATCGAACGATAAACGCCCTATTCCCGCACATAGTTCAATACACCTTCCAGTACATCCAGCGTCGATTATAAAATCCCAACTGAGCATTTCAGGCGTGAAGAAAGCACCAGTAGAACCGATACCATCACCTGCGTAATTTAGTAGGATGAATTCTTTATCATCATGTGTTAATTGCTTATCTGAATAAACTAAATCCATTACCTGTTGATGTAGTTTAGTTTCCTTTTTAGTTAGTCTTGCCATAAAATACCCTTGTACAATTTCAGTACAGGTATTTAGGGTAAAACTAATGAACAAACTTTATTTCATCGGCAAACTGTTGATACTGATAGTTCCACCAATAGCATTAACTACATTACTACATTATGGGTTTTCCTTTGGAATATCATTGGGGATAATATCATTAATAATAACAATAGCCCCAGGATTTGATTTCATTAAAAAAAACCTACAATATATTAAATTTTCACGATTTCAAAAACCAGCCGATGTATGGTTATCAGCAGGAGTATCTTTTTCAGTAATGGCAATAATGTATGATTTTGTTAATGATAAACTTAGTCTTTTGGAATCGTTAGTTGCAACATCAGTATTATCTATTGCAATTGCATTAATGTTGGCATCTGTTGCTTTCGGAATAGATAAAAAATAAAAAAGCCCCATAAGGGGCTTTCTTAGCTTCCACCAACCATGATTATTAGTACCTGTAGTAGTTGGCCTAATGGAACTTGTATTACTACAATCCCAAAAGCGTCAAGTACTGGTACTATGATCCAGTTGTATAGAATGATTGCAGTAATTACAAATCCTAAAGCATTACGCCAATGAAATGATACTCTTTCAATCTCTTCTCTGTTTGTTTCAATTTGCCCTTCGGCATTGGTCTTAGTTGTTTCTTGTTCTATGGTTTTTTTCTTGATGAAAAAATCCATCCCCTTAGATATAAGACCTAGTATTACTGTTATCATTATTCAATTATCCCTACACAGTAGGCATATACTTTCATTCCCTTTACGAATAACTCTGTTTTACCTAGTACTACTACATTGAATTCCATTTCGCGGAGCTTCCATGTGTAGCTATCCCCAACACGCAAGGGTTTAGTACGTTCAAAGATCACATTCATATGCTGATTGCTAGTATAGCCAGTTTCTTTTAGTTTTTTTCTAACGTGTTTACTCATAAATGTATTATGAATTGGTTTACTATTAGCCATTGGCGTATGGCTATCTAGTGTAATGTATGGCGTTTCGCCTTCAAAATGTTCTTCCATGTTCATTGTTTTGTAATCCTAAATGATCCTTTAATATCTGATATTACTAATCTTGCCCCCTGCTCGGCTTCATTATAGAAGTCATAGATAATCTTACGTCGTTTCTGTTCTTTAACACCAATCACACGTTTGTTTCGTTTCTTGGCCTTAGTATCAATTAATCTTTCTTTACCACGTTGTTTAACTATCTTATAGCGGCCTTTCTGTAGATTAGATCTAAGTCCAGTAATGTTACCCTGTTTAGTTAATCTTGCCGCACTAGTAGGTATGAACTTTTCGAATGTATTTTGTTTTACGATGATATCGTATAGGTACTTGGCCTGAATATCCTTAATGAGAATACTACACTTAACGCCAGTTTTATTATTTTTAAAAATGAATAGTATTGCATTCTGTGTAAATGGTACTGCACCACGATCAACACTATTGTTTAAATCTTTTTGCATTTGCTGGGATAAAACGCGAGTACGGTTTACTAGTGTTTTCTGAAAGTCTTTTCCTAATTGCTTCCCTTTTGTATTAAGATTTGTTTTTGCGTTTTTTAATCCAGTTATGTTACTCATGGTAGAACCCCTATTAATTCCTGTATAATTTTAAATGTATTCCCTTTATCCTTCGGTAGTCTTGCTTTACACATAATGGCTTTGTTTAGGTAATCATAACGAGTACCGAAAACACCAATTAATGTAGATTCAACGATAGCGGCTTGGTTTGCAGTGGGAAAACACCAAAGTAAGTATTTCTCATAGTCAGCACCATTAGTAATCATTGTATTTACTGATTTTGAACTACTAGTATATGACTCCCAATCACTTTCCTTTGAAGCGTCTTTAATCCTCTTAGCATCCCTAACGCCTTTATAAATTTGTTTCATACCGATGTAGTATGAATCATCCTCTGGGAAGTGAATCAAGTACACAAACGCCGCATAACTCCCCGAAGTAATATCTTCAATATCCCACTGTTCGGGATCAAATGATTTCCATTCCATATAAATATTTCCATATTAATTTAACTTATAGGAATATTTATGGATTTAAAGGAAAGATTGAAAGTTTATGAAGGTACGATTAGCTACCAACAAAGCCGGGGTTATTTTAGACAGGGAAAATTCTATCCTTATAAAGATTCATTAGGCTATCTTACCGTAGGGTACGGACACCTAATTACCAGTACTGAAAAATTTCAGAATGGATTAACACCCGTTGAGGCAGATACACTATTAGATAAAGATATCGCCAATGCACGTGCTGGCCTACAACGATTGAATCTTGGAAAGTTAGCACCCGACATTGAAGATTATCTTGTAATTATGATCTTCCAGTTAGGGTTTAATGGTGTGAGTAAGTTTAAGAAACTACTTGCAGCGGCAAGCCGTACTGATCGTGATGGTATTCGCCGTGAATCGGTTGATAGTCTTTGGTATAGACAGACACCAAATCGTGTAAACGATATGAATAAACAACTAAGGGGCAATTAAGCCCCTTATTTATTTTCCAGAATTACCAGAATTCGTTCAATCTTCAAATCCATTTGATGAATTTGTTTTTCAAGATTACGAATTGTAGTTTCTAACTCGTCTGTTTCTTGTTCTAGCCTATCTAGTTTTGATGAATGACCGGATACGTTAGTTTCTAAATCATGAATTCTCTCGATTAATTCAGAATTATCACTACTCCTATCGCGGTAAATCGCCCAAATCATAGCTAGAGCAGCAATTACACAAGCTACTATATCCCACATTTAGATATCCCCATCTGTTTATTATTATTGTTATGTATTTAGTATCCGGTAAAACTAGCTAATGTTATATTTAGTCCATTTCCACCCATTGATTCAAGAAATGTATATTGGTGCTGTGATGGATATGTTAATGAAAAATTAGTTGCACTATTTCGTCGAATCTGAATACCAGAATAGCCCACAACAAACCCATCGTCAGAAACGTTACCTGGACACTGCGAAATACAAAACCACGGATTGGGAATTGGTGAATTTACTGTTAGTACATTACCGGTTAAATTATAACCCGGAGGTACAGAAAAGAATCCCTGTACACGAGGCATACTACCAGCACTTGCAGCAGACCAAATCAATTGTCCCCCACCATCAAATACATCTAGATAACCACTGGATAAGCCTACTGTACTAGACGTTACCATAAACCTTGCTGTACCTGGGGCATACATTGATGCCCCAGGCATACAATAGGCACCATCAGTTAGTAACTGACACTGACCTGCTCCCCATTGATTAATACACCGCGATGTTAGTAATGTCTTCATAAGCCACATGAGGACATTCCCATGAAGAAGCGTTTTTCCGACGAACAGATCATCAGTATC
>NZ_JBBCMI010000017.1:0-102845 GCF_037152415.1 Cedecea sp. AS113 | reverse complement strand
CACCACGCCTTCAGTAGCGGAGCAGGAAGGACAGCTGATAGAAATGGAAGCCACTGGAGCACCTCAAAAACACCATCATACACTAAATCAGTAAGTTGGCAGCATCACCCGCAGTGGCGTTTATCAATGTAATATTTATATTTATGTTTAGGCCGAGCGCGTTCGCCGGTTTTATTCGTTTCCCGGATTTATACTCTGGCGATTTTCTGATTTTTAATTATCAGTATTTGATTTTTTTATTGATGTTTGTTGGCTTTCCAGAGTGGTTCAAAAGAGAGGTCAATCCTAAACGTCTCCTTTTTTTGCCGTAAAGCGGGAACGTTCCAGTTGGTGAGCGTTATCACACATTCTTATTTTGTTTTTAAACCGGAATTTTTAATAACCAGTCTAAAGTTAATATTCATTTTAGACCTTTTAAATAAGGAGTTGTGTTAGCGTTGAGATGTTTGTTTTGAAACTTTAGTCATGATTGGGAATGTTCCCAAGGCGCCGCGAATTTACTCATTCCGAGTCTTTTATTTTGAGCGTCACAGAGTTTACATATTAAGAAATATGTAAGGCGATTTTCCTCTTTACCCTAATAAAAGAGCGCTCTCAGGTATACCGAACCCTTAACTTTGGTATGGGAAGAGTAAAACTCACACCAGGTATTCGTAACTCATTATAAATATTAGGTTATTATTTAAGTCATGATAAATAGTAAGGGCTAGAGGAAACGCAGCCCTTAAATATTTACTTACTATATGGGGCTTTTACAGAAGCAGAACTGGTAGTCTACGCGCGCGCTGATTGCAAGATTGAATGATGATTTATCGAAATATTTGAACGAGTTAGCGGTTGCGCCGACCATGCAAGTGAGCATTAACCAAAGTAATAAAGCACCAAAACCAACGAGAATATATCGGGGATGTTATTCGTAGGCATGGCAATTTTTGGCCGTATGCGGCTTGTGTCCTGGACGAGGCGGTTTTCTACAGAATGAATTTTGCGGAGAAATACCCAGGGATAGAAGGATGCTGCCCCTTTCAGGACGAAAGAGGCAGGCGGTAGGTTAGACCGGTAAGTCGATCAGCAGGCCGCGCAGCGGCGTATCGGCGACCAGGGTGATATTCGCCTCATCACGAATAAACGCGCCATCGCCGCATGTGAGCGCTTCTTTCTCTTCTGATGGCGTCACCGCATGCACCGTGCCGTGAATTGACTGCAGATAGGCCCGTGGGCCATGAAGCTGGAAGCTTAGCTGCTCGCCCTTTTGCATCTCAATATGGTGGATCCACACCTGCTGGCGGAGCTGCAGGCTGTGATTGCTGCCATCCGGCGAGGCAATCAGCTGATGAGATGTTCCCGCTAACGGGATCTTTTGTACCAGCGGATTTTCACGATCCGGGCAGGCATCCAGCCACAGCTGCATACGCGTCAGCGATTTGTCTTTGCTGAGGTTGTGCTCGCTATAGCTGATCCCCGGCTGGGTGGAAAGCAGCAGGACCTCACCGGCGCTGGCCTGGATATGGTTGCCTTCGCTGTCGCGGTATTCCGCTTCCCCTTCCAGAATCAGGTTGAGGATGTCTACTTTCGGGTAGCCGCGCGGTTGAAACGAGGCTCCAGGGGCCAGAACTTCCTGGTTGAGCACGCGCAGAGAGGCGTAGCCCAGCAGTTTCGGGTCGAAGTAGTGTCCAAAAGAAAAGGTGTAGCGAGCCTGCAGCCATCCGTAGTCAGCTTTACCACACTGTTTGGCTGTTCTTGTCGTAATCATAATTCTTGACCTCTCTTTACACTAAACCCATGTTAAGGGTCTGGACGCTGCATTGTTAGCCAGTTAATCTGCTCGGTATGTTCAAATTTCCTGAATGAGAACGAAATGGCGAAAGAAAGGGCGTTGACGCTGGAAGCGTTAAGGGTCATGGATGCGATTGACAGGCGCGGGAGCTTTGCCGCTGCGGCCGACGAGCTGGGACGTGTACCGTCCGCGCTCAGCTACACCATGCAAAAACTGGAAGAAGAATTAGATGTGGTGCTGTTTGACCGATCCGGCCACCGCACCAAATTTACCAACGTGGGGCGTATGCTGCTGGAACGAGGGCGCGTGCTGCTCGAAGCGGCGGATAAGTTGACCACTGACGCGGAAGCGTTGGCGCGGGGCTGGGAGGCAAACCTGACCATCGTCACCGAAGCGCTGGTGCCGACGGAAAAACTGTTCCCGCTGGTGGATAAGCTGGCCGATAAAGCTGACACCCAATTATCTATTTTCACCGAAGTACTGGCCGGGGCCTGGGAGCGCCTGGAGCAGGGCAGGGCGGATATTGTTATCGCGCCGGATATGCACTTCCGCAGTTCCTCGGAGATTAACTCCCGCAAGCTTTACAAAGTGATGAGCGTTTATGTTGCCGCGCCGGATCACCCGATTCATCAGGAGCCGGAGCCTCTTTCTGAGGTGACCCGCGTGAAGTATCGTGGCGTGGCGGTGGCCGATACCGCCCGTGAAAGGCCGGTGTTAACGGTGCGTCTGTTGGACAAACAGCCGCGCCTGACGGTGAGCTCTATCGAAGAGAAGCGGCTGGCGCTGCTGGCCGGGCTTGGCGTGGCGACGATGCCGTATCCGCTGGTTGAGCAGGATATTGCCGAAGGTCGCCTGCGGGTGGTTAGCCCGGAATATACCAACGAGATTGATATCATCATGGCGTGGCGGCGCGACAGCATGGGCGAGGCCAAAGCCTGGTGCCTGCGTGAACTGCCTAAACTGCTGAAATAAAAAAACGCGTTGGTTTTTTGCCAACGCGTTTTGCCCTTCCTTGAAATTACAGGCTGCCAGGCGTTCTGGCGGCTCTGCCCGCGGATTTAATCGTCTTACTGCTACGTTGCCCGCCAAGGCTCTCCAGACGCATCTGGAACGGTGGGAACGGCATCTCGATGTTGTGCTCGCGGAAGCCCTGCAGAATCAGCTGGTGGATTTCGTGGCGCAGCGGCATTCGGTGGCCCATTTCCGCCGCGTGAATACGCAGTTCGAACATCTGGATACCTTGCTGGAGATCAACCAGGAAGGCTTCCGGCGCTGGCGTATCGAGCACCAGCGTGCAGCGGTGTGCGGCTTCCAGCAGGATCTGGGTGACCTCTTCCGTATTTGCTTCTGACGGAGCAGGAATAGTGAGCACCACGCGTGTGACCGAGTCCGAAAGCGACCAGTTGATGAACTGTTCGGTAATAAAGGCCTGATTCGGCACGATGATTTCTTTGCGGTCCCAGTCGCTGATGGTTGTCGCGCGGGTGTTAATTCGCGTGATGGTGCCCGTCAGATCGCGGATGGTGACCGTGTCGCCGATGCGTATCGGCTTCTCGAACAGAATAATCAGGCCGGAGACGAAGTTGGCAAAGATTTGCTGTAAACCGAAACCTAAGCCTACGCTGAGCGCCGCCACCAGCCACTGCAGTTTGGACCATTCAATCCCCACCATCGAGAAGCCAACCAGCCCGCCGATCAGCAGCAACAGGTACTTCGTGATGGTTGTGATCGCATAGCCGGTGCCGGGGGTTAAGTTCAGGTGCTGGAGAATCGCCAGCTCCAGCAGCGCGGGCAGGTTACGCACCAGTTGGGTGGTAATAATCAGCACCAGAATGGCAATCAGTACCGCACCAAGCGTAATCGGCTCTATGCTTTCCACACCCTGAACCGTGGAGGTGACATCCCACAGAGTAATGTTGCCGAGGAAGCCAAACGCCGAGTGGATTTCCGACCACAGAACGATCACCGACAGCAGGGCGATCAGCGTCAGAATCGAGCGAACCAGGCGCAGGGACTGGGCGCTGATGGTATCCAGATCGACTTCCGGTTCGTCCACGGTTTCGGCCGATCCTTCAGTGCTGTTGGCATGCGCCGTCTCTTCTTCGCCACGCGCTCGCTGGGCCAGGATTTCAGCCCGGCGGTGTTTGGCACGATCAAAGGCCAGACGGCGGCGCTGAATCAGCATCCAGCGGCGAATAATGTGATAAATCACCAGCAGCAGGAACCAGATAGCCACGGAGGTTTCCAGCCGCGCCAGTAGCGCCTGAGCCGTCGCCAGATAGCCGACGACAGCCGCCAGAATGGCCATCAGCGGTGCGCAAAGCAGCAGGTTCCAAAGAATGGTATTGACGATGTTGTCGCCATCGCCCTGTTTGTCGAGGTAGAGCGGCAGCCCGGCGCGCTTAAGGCTAAGCGTGACGATAGCCAGCGCGCCGCAAATCATGATGAAGCAAAGCCTGCCCAGAGAGGCAGAAAACTCTCTGTCATTGAGGTTATCGAACATAATCAGCGCCATGATCAGCGGCACAATCAGGCCGATGCTCATGATGTAGTAGCGCATGGCCCGGCCTACGCGCTCGCGCGGCCAGCCGAAATGCACCACAAACAGCCCGGTAGGGCGGGCGAAGGTTGCACAGATCATCACCCCCCAAAGCAGGGGAACCGTGGCGGTTACACCGTCGCCAATCGCCACTGCGATAGGGTAAGGCCATGCCTCCTGCAAACCATAGCCGAGCGTCGCCCACAGTACGGGAAGCGGAGAGGCGACCAGAATCGACCAGAACACGGTGCGCAGCGTCAGGCGGAAGTGATCCTGGGTCACTTTGCCGACTTTGGCGCTGGAGCGCTCCAGGAAGGCGGTGAAGTGTCGGCGCGAGCTAATGCTAAACCCGACCAGAATCAGCGCGCCAAAGAGCGGCAGCAGCGTCTCTTTGCTGGTCACCATCATGATCGCGGCCTTCCCCAACTGACTGAAGGTATCCAGCGAGACCAGACGCCGCAGATCCTGAACGATTTCCAGCGGCCAACTGATGCCGATTGGGCTGACGTCCGATGTCCAGAACAGGTAGCGGTGGGTCGCCTCGTTCACCTCTTTCAGGGCATCTTCCAGCTGGCTGTTGGCCACTTTCAGCTTGGTGAGTTCAAGGATCAGGGTATCGCCGCCCTGCAACAGCGAATTCAGCAGCTCTCGCTGGGTGCGAAGCTGGGCCTGCAGGATCTTATTTTGTTCCGGCGTTAACGGGCTGCCGTCTGCCTGGCGAACCTGTCGCAGTTGAGCATGCTTATTGAGCAAATCTTCATAGTGCAGGCGCTCTACGCGCAGCTGAGCCAGCTCGGTATCCAGCTGCTGCGGTTTGGGCATGTCCGGCAGCCGGGCGACCTGGGCACGAAGCGCTTCACCCAGCACGTTGGAAACGCCGAGCCACTGGGACTGCTCGCGGAGCGTATTCAGCGCCTGGCGGACCTCCAGCGTCTGGTTATTGGCCTGCCGCTGCTGAGAGGCGACCAGGTCCATACGCTGAGCTTGCTGATTGAGTGCCTGGGAAAGCTCGCGGTTATTTTTGAACTGCTCGACGATTTCCGGCGGCAGGTTAGCGCTGGTTTCCGCCAGCAGTTCGGTGCTTTCCAGCGCCTGTTCCGCCTCACGTTGGCGCTGGCTATTGAGCTGATTTCTCAACGCCTGGAGATAGGCATCCAGCTGGGTGCTTTGCTTTTGCGCCAGTTCGGCGCGCATGCGCGAAAGCTCCTGGCGGTTGTTAGCGGAAAGCTGCGCCAGTTCGAGTTCATCAACCTGCGCTTTCAGGCGTGCGGATTCGGCCTGCAGCAGGAAGTGCTGGGCCTGGGCGAGCGGGGTACTGCCGCTTTGCTGGGAACCGGCGCGGCGCTCGATATCGTTCAGCTGGCGGCGCGCATCCGTTTGCTGCTGAGGCAGCTGGCTTAACGAATCGCTGATGTCCCGGGTTCTTTCCTGTTCCTGCTGAGCAAGGCGGCTTTTGTCCAGAAGCTGGCTGCTGACCTGCAGGATCTCCTGGTTCAGCGCGTCACTGCTCATGCCCGGGGAAACTTCCTCGGGTTCATCGCGCAGGTTGGTCAGTTGCTTACGCAGGGTTTGCGATAGTTTAGGGAAATTATCAATGACTTGTTGGTATTGTTCGGCGCGTTCGAGCGAGGCTTTACGCTCGTCCAGCGCATTCAGTGCCGACTGAAGTGCTTCAACAATTTCTGTCTGGTTAGGCGTGTTTTTGGCGGCCTTAGCCTGCTCCAGTTCTTGCGAGATTTGTTTTGCATCGGGGGCTGTCGCTGCGTATGCCCCCAGGCTGAGGCACCAGGCCATCAGGAACGTGATAATCAGGCGCACGTCAGTTACCTATAACGTTGCTGGAAAAGAGGGAAAGCCATGTCTCCCTCTTGGATGTTTTAGCAGAAAATCAATGGGTTGATTTTCGTGGTTAAGTGCTGTGAGCTTGCAGGCTCCGGGGTGACCGGTCGCCTGATTTTAGACGTTATTCTGCAGTTTTTGGCGCTTCGGGTTCGTCTGCTTTGGTGTCCAGCATCTCGGCAGGGATTTCGCTCACCGGAACTTCAGGCTCAATGACGGGTTCGCTTGAGACAGCCAGCACTTCGCCGATTTTGGTGACGGACAGGTTTTTCAGCTGCTCTGCCAGGTTTACTTTACCCGGCGCAAAGAGGTTAATCACCGTCGAGCCCAGCTTGAAGCGACCCATTTCCTGGCCCTTAAGCAGTGCAACGGCACCTTCACTTTCGCCTGCAGGCCATGTCCAGCGTTTAATCACGCCTTCACGCGGTGGCGTAATGGTGCCAGCCCAAACGGTTTCAATGCTGCCAACAATGGTAGCACCAACCAGAATTTGCGCCATTGGGCCAAACTCGGTGTCGAACAGGCAGATCACGCGTTCATTACGGGCAAACAGGTTCGGGACGTTTTGCGCCGTCAGGTGATTGACGGAGAAAAGGTCACCCGGAACATAGATCATTTCACGCAGAATGCCGTTACACGGCATGTGCACGCGGTGGTAGTCACGAGGTGAAAGGTAAGTTGTGGCGAAGCTGCCGTTGCGGAACAGGTCGGCCATCAGGTAGTTACCTGCCAGCAGCGCTTCCAGGCTGTAGTTATGGCCTTTTGCCTGCAGGATTTTATCTTCTTCGATGCGGCCCAACTGGCTTATCACACCGTCGGCAGGCATCACCAGCACGTTAGGGTCGGTATTTACCGGACGTACGTCATCGCGCAGTGGACGCACAAAAAAGTCATTGAAGGTGCGGTAAGCGGCGGTGTCCGGCTTTTGCGCCTCATTCATGTCGACTTTGTAGTATTTGACGAACAGATCGATGACCAGTTTGGTCAGCCAGCCAGCACGTTTGCTTGCGCCCCAGCCCGCCAGGCGAGTCAGCCACAGTTTTGGCAGAATGTACTGCAGCGAAAGTTTAATGTTGTCTAACAAAATAGCCTCCTGGCTAAATGCCCTGCATGTGGGCCGATACAGAAAAGGGGCGATTCTAGCGGCGCCCAGCTTAATTGTCAGTTGTCAGTATCAGAAAAGCTTTTACGCGTTTTTACCTGCGCCATGCTTTCCAGAATTCTGTGGTAGTTTTCGAAACGTGTTTCAGCGATCTGGCCTTGTTCCACGGCTTCTCGCAGGGCACAGCCTGGGTCATTGTCGTGGCGGCAGTCGCGGTATTTACAACGGCCTAAGTAATCATGGAATTCGACAAACCCGTGGGTGATTTGTTCAGGCTCGAGGTGCCAGAGGCCAAATTCACGCACGCCGGGGGAGTCAATGACATCGCCGCCGCCCGGGAAGTGATAAAGGCGGGAAGCCGTGGTGGTGTGCTGGCCAAGACCAGAGACGTCGGAAACGTCATTCACCAGAATTTGTTTATCGGTGAAGCCTAACAGGTGATTCAGCAGGCTTGATTTACCCACACCGGACTGGCCCGCAAAGATGCTGATGCGGCCCACGAGCTCGGCTTCAAGCTCTTTAAGCCCTTCTGCTTTATAGCTGGAAACCATCAGCACGCGATAGCCAATTTTGCGGTAGATATCCATCTGCTCGTTAACGAAGGCCCGGCCTTCATCGTCCAGCAGATCGGTTTTGTTCAGCACCAGCAGTGGCTCAACGTCGAGGGTTTCGCAGGCAACGAGATAGCGGTCGATGATATTCAACGACAGCTCCGGCAGAATGGCCGAAACGATGATGATTTGGTCTATGTTGGCCGCAATCGGTTTTACGCCGTCGTAAAAGTCTGGGCGGGTCAGAACGGAGGTACGCTCATGCACGGCCTCCACAATCCCTTTTTTCGAGACGCCTTCGGCGGCCTCTTTCGCCAGGCGCCAGACTACCTTGTCGCCGGTAACCAGCGAACGAATGGTGCGACGAATGTTGCAGCGATGTACCGTGCCTTCGTGCGACTCGACGTCCGCATGCTGGCCAAAGCGGCTGATGACCGTGCCTTCGCGCGGTTCACCAAACTGGGCATCGTCATAGTCGGCTTTCTCCACGGTTTTTGTCAGACGACGCTGGTGGTTCGCGTTGACGCGGCGCTGCTGTCCTTTGGAGAGTTTATTTTTGCTCAAGCGTACTGGCTCCTGGTCGCCCCTGGGGGGCAAAACCTCTATGATACACACTATTTTATACGAATTAACCCATCGTCAAGGGTGGGCGACGCACAAGAAGGGTGGAAAATAACATGAGTGGAAACGAAAACAATCTGATTTGGATTGATTTAGAAATGACCGGTCTGGATCCCGAGCGGGATCGCATTATTGAGATTGCTACCCTGGTGACTGATGCCAACCTGAACATTCTGGCAGAAGGGCCAACCATCGCGGTACATCAGTCTGATGCACAGCTGGCGTTAATGGATGACTGGAACGTTCGCACCCATACCGCAAGCGGGCTGGTTGAGCGCGTGAAAGCAAGCTCGCTTGACGACCGTGCTGCGGAGTTGGCGACGCTGGAGTTTCTGAAGCAGTGGGTGCCGGCGAATACATCTCCAATTTGCGGGAACAGCATCGGGCAGGATCGTCGCTTCTTGTTTAAGTATATGCCTGAGCTGGAAGCCTACTTCCATTATCGATACCTCGACGTGAGCACGTTGAAAGAGCTGGCGCGCCGCTGGAAGCCAGAAATTCTGCCCGGCTTTAAAAAACAGGGGACCCACCAGGCGATGGACGATATTCGCGAGTCCGTAGCGGAACTGGCTTACTATCGCGAGAATTTTATTAAGCTTTAAAAACAGTCCCCTTGCCGAAAGGTGAGGGGAAAATAGCCAAAGACGACGATAAAATAATCATCATGGCGATTTAACCAGCAGTCAGACGAAAATCGCGAAAAAAAACGCTTGAGGGCTTGCGACAAAAACGAATTCTCGTATAATGCGCCTCCCGTACCGATGCAGAATTTGCAGCGTTACACAGAGCGGGAATAGCTCAGTTGGTAGAGCACGACCTTGCCAAGGTCGGGGTCGCGAGTTCGAGTCTCGTTTCCCGCTCCAAAATTTGATTTGGCCTTTACAGCCATGCACCACCCAAGCGGGAATAGCTCAGTTGGTAGAGCACGACCTTGCCAAGGTCGGGGTCGCGAGTTCGAGTCTCGTTTCCCGCTCCAAAATTTGATTGGCTTTTACAGCCACGCACCACCCAAGCGGGAATAGCTCAGTTGGTAGAGCACGACCTTGCCAAGGTCGGGGTCGCGAGTTCGAGTCTCGTTTCCCGCTCCAAATTTTCCTTTCAAGCATAAATTATCCACAGCGTCCAGCAAGCGTCGCGGATGGTATTTTGCTGTCTTGCAATACAACTATGAACAGACTTATCCACAGCCTTCTGTCGTTCCTCGCGTCTTCTACAAATGTAATATTTATTACACCAATATTTTAATGCATTGATAATTAAGGTATTAATTTAGTGTCGAAATATTAATGTAATGCTTGCAGAAATTTTGACACTTGAATGACAACGTGTTTTTGAATGTTATGCACACGCTGTGGACATATCACGCGTCGCGCGGAAGCCCTTTCTCAATCACCCTCACCAGACGCTGTTTCTTCGGTAACTGAACCTCAACGGCCTGCTCGCTTCGTCTGGCTAATTGTTGCGCAATCGCCCATTCAATGTGCTCATCCAGAAGTGGGTGCTCACCTTGTCTCTGTTCAAGCGCGGCCAGATTCGCCTCATCCCAGGGCGCGTTGCCCAGCGCAACGGCGATATTACGCAGCCAGCGAAGGTGGCCAATGCGACGGATCGCTGAGCCTTCGGTCACGCGCAGGAAGTGCTGCTCACTCCAGGCAAACAGCTCGATCAACGGCGGAGAATGGAGTGCCTTACGAGGGCTGAAGTCATCTTCTTCGCTAAGCTGCGAGTAGCGGTTCCACGGGCAGATTAGCTGGCAGTCATCGCAGCCGTAGATGCGGTTGCCGATAAGCGGCCGGAATTCTTCCGGGATTGCACCTTCAAGTTCTATGGTCAGATAGGAAATACACCGTCTTGCGTCCACCGTGTAGGGCTCGACGATGGCGTTGGTCGGGCAAAGGGTCATGCAGGCTACACAGCGGCCGCAGCCCTCCTCAACGGGGGAATCAATCGGCAGCGGAATGTCGACCAGCAATTCGCCGAGGAAGAAGAACGAACCCGACTCGCGATTAAGGATTAGTGAGTGCTTACCTGTCCAGCCCAGCCCGGCTTTTTCGGCCAGGGGGCGCTCAAGAAGCGGCGCGGAGTCAACAAAAGGTCTAAAATTCAGCGTGGAGCAGTGGGACTGAATCATTTCCCCCAGCTTTTTTAAGCGGTTACGCAAGACTTTATGGTAATCACGGCCCAGCGCGTAGCGGCTGACGTAACCTAGCTGCGGGTTTTTCAGCGTTGAGGCGAAGGCGGCGTTGGTTGGAAGGTAATTCATGCGAACGCTAATGACCCTAAGCGTACCGGGCACCAGTTCGTGTGGGCGCGCGCGCATCATGCCGTGCCGGGCCATCCAGTCCATTTCACCGTGATATTGCTTGTCGAGCCATTCCTGCAGCTGCGGCTCGCTGGCGGTGAGATCGGTATCGGTAATACCGACCTGCTGGAAGCCAAGATCTTTGCCCCATTGTTTAATGCTTTGCGCTAACTGATTGTAATCGAGGGGCTGTGACATGACGGACCATAACCTGAAAAAGTACGTCAAAAGTATACCACATTCGGTCTGGCCGGCAGACTGGCTGCGTAATGCTGAAAAAGACGCCGCCAATAGCCTGGGCATTACGCTTTATGAACTGATGCAGCGTGCCGGTGAAGCGGCATTTCAGATTGCTCGCACGCGTTATCCTGACGCTCGCCACTGGCTGATTGTCTGTGGGCACGGAAATAACGGCGGAGACGGGTATGTCGTTGCCCGGCTGGCGCAGGCGGCTGGTTTTCAGACAACGTTGCTGGCGGTAGAAAGCGATAAGCCCTTGCCCGAAGAAGCCGCTCAGGCGCGTGAAGCGTGGCTTAATGCGGGCGGCGTTCCGCACGATCCCGATAAAATCTGGCCCGCAGACGTTGATTTGATTGTTGATGCCTTGCTGGGCATTGGCTTAAGTAGCGCGCCGCGTGAAGGTATTGCTCAACTGATTGAGCATATAAACGATCACCCTGCACCGGTTGTTGCGTTGGATATTCCTTCTGGTCTGCTGGCAGAAACGGGCGCTGTGCCCGGCACGGTGGTTCAGGCGGCGGATACGGTGACGTTTATCGCACTCAAACCAGGTTTACTCACAGGGAAGGCGCGAGATGTGGTTGGTAGATTGCACTATGCCGCTCTGGGGCTTGAACCCTGGCTCGAAAGGCAGATCGCGCCCATTTCCCGGTTTGATGTTCAGCAGCTTGCCGGGTGGATTAAACCGAGGCGGCCGACTTCGCATAAAGGGGATAACGGGCGGCTGGTACTGATTGGTGGCGACAGCGGCACTGCCGGAGCCATTCGTATGACAGGCGAAGCTTCGCTTCGTGCAGGCGCGGGTCTTGTTCGGGTACTTACTCGTGCTGAAAACGTTGCGCCACTGCTTACCGCTTGCCCTGAGTTAATGGTTCATGAGCTGATGCCACAATCGCTTGATGAGGCTCTGGAATGGGCGGATGTGGTGGCCATTGGGCCAGGGCTTGGGCAGCAGGAATGGGGCAAGAAAGCGCTGCAGAAAGTCGAAAATAGCCGTAAACCGATGCTTTGGGATGCGGACGCGCTTAACCTTCTGGCAATCAACCCGGATAAACGTCAGAATCGCGTGATTACGCCTCATCCCGGCGAAGCGGCACGGCTGCTAAATTGCGCTGTGTCACAAATTGAGAGTGACCGCTTACTTGCAGTAAGGCGTTTGGTCAAACGTTATGGCGGAACCGTGGTCTTAAAAGGTGCCGGCACGCTGGTTGCCAGCCACGATCGGCTGGGCGTTATCGACGTTGGCAATGCCGGGATGGGAAGCGGTGGAATGGGGGATGTGCTGTCGGGGATCATTGCCGCATTGCTGGCACAGAAGCTTACCCCTTATGATGCTGCCTGTGCAGGCTGCGTGGCACACGGCGCGGCGGCTGATGTTTTAGCTCGCCAGCGAGGCATGCGCGGCATGCTGGCAAGCGACCTGCTTTCAACGCTTTACCTGTTTGTTAACCCGGATTTGAATACCTGAAGCCATGATGAATCGAGTTATTGCATTACCTGAAGAAGCGGCAACGTTAGCGTTGGGTGAACGCCTGGCACAGGCCTGTGAGGGCGCGACGGTGATTTACCTTTATGGTGACCTCGGCGCGGGCAAAACCACCTTTAGCCGTGGTTTTTTACAGGCCCTGGGGCACAAGGGCAACGTTAAAAGCCCAACCTATACATTAGTTGAGCCATATCAGCTTGATAACCTGATGGTTTATCACTTTGACTTGTATCGTCTGGCAGACCCCGAAGAGCTTGAATTTATGGGGATCCGTGACTATTTCACCAACGACGCAATTTGCCTGGTGGAATGGCCGCAGCAGGGGACAGGTGTGCTCCCGGACCCGGATGTCGAAATTCACCTGAGCTACGAGGCGCAAGGTCGCGAAGCGCGCATTGCCGCCGTTTCCTCATCTGGTGAAGCGTTACTGGCGCGGTTAGCCAAATAGCAAGGATGACGGGATGATCTATCGCGTGAAAGGTTGGTTGATGGCTGGATTCCTGCTGCTGTGCTGTGCACAAGCGGGGGCGGCGGCGCTGTCTGATATTCAGGTTTCCAACGGTGAAAATCAGGCACGTATCACTTTTAGTTTTATGGGCGACCCGGAATACACTTTTTCACAGGATAATAAGCGAAGCGTTGCGCTGGATATCAAACAAACCGGCGTAATTCGCGGACTGCCTTTGCAGTTTAGCGGCAGTAATCTGGTGAAAAGCATTAGCGCCGGACAGCCAAAAGACGATCAATCTTTGCGCCTGGTCGTCGATTTAACCCAGCCTGGTAAAACCCGCGCGGTGAAACAGCAAAACGGTGCCAACTATACCGTTATCTTTACAATCAACGCTGATGCACCTCCACCTCCACCACCGCCGCCGGTTGTGGCTAAACGCGTTGAGCCCGTTGCCCCCGTTCAGGCTCCAGATCCTGCCCGTAATCCCTTTAAGCCTCAGCAGATCACCGGCGTGATAGGTTCTAATACCGTGACTCGCCCGGCGGCTCGTGCAAAAAACAGTGGCCCGTCGGATACCGTCGTGGTCGCCATTGATGCCGGTCACGGCGGTCAGGACCCCGGTGCGATTGGCCCCGGCGGCACGCAGGAAAAGAACGTCACTATTTCTATCGCGCGGAAGCTGAAAGCCCTGCTGAACGATGACCCGATGTTCCGTGGCGTACTGACGCGCGATGGGGATTACTTTATCTCGGTCATGGGGCGTTCAGACGTAGCGCGTAAGCAGAATGCAAACCTGCTAGTGTCTATTCATGCGGATGCAGCGCCGAATCGCGATGCCACTGGCGCATCCGTCTGGGTGCTTTCTAACCGCCGTGCAAACAGTGAAATGGCGGGCTGGCTGGAGCAGCACGAGAAACAATCTGAGTTGCTGGGCGGCGCGGGAGATGTGCTGGCAAATAGCCAGGCCGATCCCTACCTGAGCCAGGCTGTGCTGGATTTGCAGTTCGGTCATTCTCAGCGCGTCGGGTATGATGTCGCGACCAAAGTGCTGGCTCAGCTGCAGCGCGTAGGCTCTTTGCATAAGCGCCGCCCGGAACACGCGAGCCTGGGCGTGCTGCGTTCACCGGATATTCCTTCTCTGTTGGTTGAAACGGGCTTCATCAGCAACAGTTCCGAAGAGCGCTTGCTTGGCAGCGACTCTTACCAGCAGCAAATAGCTCAGGCCATTTATGAGGGGCTGCGTAACTATTTCCGCGAGCACCCGCTGCAGTCTGCTCCATCGAATGAGCAAACTGCCCGTAGCCAACTGGGTTCGCCGCAGCAGGTCGCGGTGACCAACTAAGGAGATAACATGCCGATTCAGGTTCTGCCGCCGCAGCTTGCGAACCAGATCGCCGCTGGCGAGGTTGTAGAGCGCCCTGCGTCGGTAGTGAAGGAGCTGGTTGAGAACAGCCTTGATGCCGGGGCCACGCGCATAGATATCGACATTGAACGTGGTGGCGCGAAGCTCATTCGTATTCGGGACAACGGCTGCGGTATCAGGCAGGAAGAGCTGGCGCTGGCGCTGGCTCGCCACGCCACCAGTAAAATTGCTTCGCTTGACGATCTGGAGGCCATTATCAGCCTCGGGTTTCGCGGCGAAGCGCTGGCAAGTATCAGCTCCGTTTCCCGCCTGACCCTGACATCGCGTACCGCAGAACAAAATGAAGCCTGGCAGGCCTACGCCGAAGGGCGTGACCAGGCTGTGACGGTCAAACCAGCCGCGCACCCCGTTGGAACAACGCTCGAAGTGCTCGATCTGTTTTACAACACGCCTGCGCGCCGAAAGTTCATGCGCACCGAAAAAACCGAATTTAATCATATTGATGAAGTGGTCCGCCGCATTGCGCTGGCGCGGTTCGACGTTTCTATCACGCTTAATCACAACGGCAAAATGATCCGCCAGTACCGTGCCGTACAGGAAGATGCGCCACGCGAGCGTCGCCTGGGGGCCATTTGCGGTACGCCGTTTCTTGAACAGGCGCTGGCCATTGAGTGGCAGCACGGGGATTTGATGCTACGTGGCTGGGTTGCTGAGCCTTCTGCAACCACTTCGGCCCTGGCGGAGATCCAATATTGTTATGTTAACGGGCGCATGATGCGCGACCGCTTAATTAACCATGCGATTCGCCAGGCCTGTGAAGACAAACTGGGCGTGGATCAGCAGCCAGCCTTTGTGCTGTATCTGGAGATCGACCCGCATCAGGTGGACGTTAACGTTCACCCTGCGAAGCATGAGGTGCGTTTCCATCAGTCACGGCTGGTGCATGACTTTATTTATCAGGGCGTGATAAGCGTACTTCAGCAGCAGGGTGAGAACGCCCTGGCGCTGGAAGAAACGGCGGAAACGCCCGTTGAGCGCTGGCAGCCGGAAAACCGTGTTGCCGCCGGGCGCAATCAGTTTGCCACGCCAGCCGTCGCGCGTGAGCCCCGTGAGACTGCGCCAAGGCAGATTTCGTCTACATCTGGCAGCGGTGGCCGTCCAGCCGGGGTCGGAGGTACGCCCCTTTGGCCACACGCAGCGCCTGGCTATCAAAAGCAGCAGGGTGCCCTTTACCATCAGTTGTTTGAGACGCCCGACGTCGAGCCAAAACCTGCCGTTCGTGCTGAAGAGCCAGCTGCGTTAGACGGCCACTCGCAAAGTTTTGGCCGGGTGTTAACGGTTTTACCGCCGGATAAAGCTTTGCTGGAGCGACAGGGCAAACTTTCGCTGCTTTCGCTGGTGGTGGCCGAACGGTGGCTAAAACAGGCGCAACTGGCGCCGGGGAGTGAAGGCCTGCGTGCTCAGCCGCTGCTGATTCCGCTCCGGCTGAAAGTCAGTCGCGAAGAACATGACGTATTGGTTAAATATCAGGCGCTTTTAAAAGAAATGGGCATTGAGTTTGATACCGATGCCCGGCAGATAACAATTCGCACGGTACCTTTACCTTTACGGAAACAAAATTTACAAATCTTGATTCACGAACTGCCAGGATACCTGGCGCAACAGGCGGACGTTTCGGCGGGCCAGCTGGCTTTGTGGATTGCTCGTCATTTGGCAAGCGATCACGAACAGTGGAGTCAGGCTCAGGCGATTACCCTGCTGGCAGACGTTGAACGTCTTTGCCCGCAGTTGGTGAAATCACCCCCCAGCGGTTTACTGCAACCTGTTGATTTACAATCGGCGATGAACGCCCTGAAAGATGACTGAAGATAAAAAAAGGCCACAGGCGATTTTTTTAATGGGGCCAACGGCCTCAGGTAAGACGGCACTTGCTATTAATTTGCGTAAAACTTTGCCGGTAGAGTTGATAAGCGTAGATTCGGCCCTCATCTATCGTGGAATGGATGTCGGTACCGCTAAGCCAACGGAACAAGAGCAAGCCCAGGCGCCTCACCGGTTACTGGACCTGCTTGACCCGGCTCAGGCGTACTCTGCGGCAGATTTTCGCCGCGATGCGCTGGCCGAGATGGCTGAAATTACCGCCGCCGGGCGTATTCCGCTGCTGGTCGGCGGCACTATGCTCTATTTTAAAGCGCTGCTGGAAGGGCTTTCGCCACTGCCGTCGGCGGACCCGGAAGTCAGGGCAAGAATAGAGCAACAGGCGGCAGAGCAAGGATGGAATGCGCTGCATCGTCAACTGGAGGAAATCGATCCGGTTGCCGCTGCCCGGATTCATCCAAATGATCCGCAAAGGCTTTCCCGGGCACTGGAAGTTTTTTTCATTTCGGGTAAAACTTTAACGGAACTGACGCAAACGTCAGGAGAAGCTCTGCCGTATCAGGTGCATCAGTTCGCCATCGCCCCGGCGAGCCGTGAACTGCTCCATCAGCGAATTGAGCAGCGTTTTCATCAGATGTTAGCTTCAGGTTTTGAAGCAGAAGTGCGGGCGCTTTTTGCTCGCGGAGATTTGCATACGGAGATGCCTTCCATCCGTTGTGTGGGCTACCGCCAGATGTGGTCTTATTTGGCCGGTGAAACGTCATACGATGAAATGGTTTATCGAGGTATTTGCGCGACGCGTCAATTGGCTAAGCGCCAGATGACCTGGCTGCGTGGTTGGGAAGGAGTTCACTGGTTAGACAGTGAAAAACCTGAGCAGGCATACAGCGAAGTGCTACAGGTTGTTAGTGCGAAGCATGGGTGAATGTGTACAATTGAATCGTCAGCGTGCGCAAATTTTTACGCAGTTTTTCAGAGCTAATCGCTCTTGAGTGACAAACAACAAACATATAAGGAAAAGATAGAATGGCTAAGGGGCAATCTTTACAAGATCCGTTCTTGAACGCACTGCGTCGTGAACGTGTTCCAGTTTCTATTTATTTGGTGAATGGTATTAAGCTGCAAGGTCAAATTGAGTCTTTCGATCAGTTCGTGATCCTGTTGAAAAACACGGTCAGCCAGATGGTCTATAAGCACGCGATTTCTACCGTTGTTCCGTCTCGTCCGGTTTCTCATCATAGCAATAACACCGGCACCGGCGGTTCTGGCGGCTACCATCACGGCGGCAGCGCGCAGGCTGGTTCTGCGCCGCAACAAGACAGCGAAGAAACCGAATAAGGTTGCTTGTTGTTTTCCCGGTCGGGGGACCAGTTCAACTGCGTTCCCCGCTGGTCTTTTTGAGAGGTTATACGCTTGTTTGACCGTTATGATGCCGGTGAGCAGGCGGTACTGGTTCACATCTATTTTTCGCAAGACAAAGACATGGAAGACCTGGCGGAGTTTGAATCCCTGGTCTCTTCAGCCGGTGTCGAAGCGCTGCAGGTGGTAACCGGTAGCCGCAAGTCCCCGCACCCAAAGTATTTTGTTGGTGAAGGCAAAGCCGTTGAGATTGCCGAGGCCGTTAAGGCCACTGGGGCGTCGGTTGTGCTGTTTGATCATGCGTTATCGCCCGCCCAGGAACGTAATCTGGAAGCCCTGTGCCAGTGTCGTGTTATCGACCGCACCGGGTTAATTTTAGATATTTTTGCCCAACGTGCACGTACCCATGAGGGTAAATTGCAGGTTGAGCTGGCCCAGCTTCGCCATTTGGCTACGCGCCTGGTACGCGGCTGGACTCACCTTGAGCGCCAGAAAGGCGGGATCGGTTTACGTGGTCCAGGGGAAACCCAGCTCGAGACGGACCGTCGTCTGCTGCGCAATCGTATTATGCTGATCCTTTCGCGGTTAGAGCGCGTAGAAAAACAGCGCGAGCAGGGACGCCGTTCACGTAATAAAGCCGATGTGCCGACGATTTCATTGGTGGGTTACACCAACGCCGGTAAATCCACGCTATTTAATAGAATTACCGCGGCCGATGTTTATGCCGCGGATCAGCTATTTGCCACACTCGATCCTACACTGCGCCGTATTGACGTCGCCGATGTGGGCGAAACCGTGCTGGCAGATACTGTCGGTTTTATTCGCCACCTGCCTCACGATCTGGTAGCGGCGTTTAAGGCCACTTTGCAGGAGACACGTCAGGCCACGCTGTTGTTACACGTGATTGACGCGGCCGACTTCCGGATGCAGGAAAACATTGCAGCAGTCGATACCGTACTGGAAGAGATTGAGGCGAATGAAATCCCTACGCTGTTGGTCATGAATAAAATCGATGCGCTGGATGAGTTTGAGCCGCGTATCGACAGGAACGACGAGAATGTGCCGATCCGCGTCTGGCTTTCCGCACAGACCGGTGCCGGTGTCCCACTGCTTTTCCAGGCTCTGACGGAGCGTTTGTCTGGTGAAATTGCGCAGCATACGCTGCGTTTACCCCCTCAGGCAGGGCGTTTGCGGAGCCGTTTTTATCAGCTTCAGGCAATAGAAAAAGAGTGGACAGAGGAAGACGGGGGCGTGGGGTTAGAAGTTCGTATGCCTATCGTGGACTGGCGTCGCCTCTGTAAACAAGAACCGGCACTCGCGGATTACATCGTTTAGATGTCATCAGACTGGTTCATATACCCTAAATAATTCGAGTTGCAGGCAGGCGACAAGGCCGAGAGTTCCCAGGAGCATAGCCTAACTATGTGACTGGGGTGAGCGGGCGCAGCCAACGCACCTGCGGCTTGAAGTATGACGGGTATAAATGTCCTGAAGACTATTTCCCCCTCGGGGGATATCACCGCACAACAAATATGGAGCATAAACATGGCGTGGAATCAGCCCGGTAATAACGGACAGGACCGCGACCCGTGGGGAAGCAGCAAGCCTGGCGGCGACTCTGGGGGTAACAAAGGAGGGCGCGATCAGGGGCCACCTGATCTGGATGATATCTTCCGCAAGCTGAGTAAAAAACTCGGCGGCCTTGGCGGCGGGAAAAGCGGTGGCAGCGGCGGTGGTAATGCATCGCAGGGGCCGGGCAATCCTATTGGCGGTCGAGTGATCGGTATTGTGGCTGCAGCCGCGGTCATTATCTGGGCCGCAACCGGGTTCTATACCATTAAAGAAGCCGAACGCGGTGTTGTGACCCGCTTTGGTAAATTCAGCCATCTCGTTGAGCCGGGTCTGAACTGGAAACCGACGTTTATCGACAGCGTCCAGGCAGTGAACGTTGAGTCGGTACGTGAACTTGCGGCGTCCGGTGTGATGCTGACTTCTGACGAAAACGTCGTGCGCGTTGAGATGAACGTGCAGTACCGCGTGACCGATCCACAGCGCTATCTGTTCAGCGTGACCAGTGCTGATGACAGCCTGCGTCAGGCCACCGACAGCGCACTGCGGGGCGTTATCGGTAAATACACTATGGATAAGATCCTCACCGAGGGGCGTACCGTAATTCGTAGCGATACCCAGCGTGAGCTTGAAGAAACCATCAAGCCTTACAACATGGGTATCACGCTGCTGGACGTAAACTTCCAGACGGCACGTCCGCCAGAAGAAGTTAAGGCCGCCTTTGATGATGCGATTGCCGCTCGTGAGAACGAACAGCAGTACATCCGTGAGGCAGAAGCTTACAGCAACGAAGTACAGCCGCGTGCAAACGGCCAGGCTCAGCGTATTCTGGAAGAAGCGCGTGCATATAAAGCACAAACCGTTCTGGAAGCGCAGGGTGAAGTGGCTCGCTTCGCTAAGATGCTGCCTGAATATAAAGCCGCACCGCAGATTACCCGCGAGCGTCTGTATATCGAAACCATGGAAAAAGTCCTTAGCCACACCCGTAAAGTGCTGGTTAACGATAAAGGTGGCAACCTGATGGTGCTGCCGTTGGATCAGATGTTGAAGGGCGGCGCTCAGCAGCCGGCCGCGAAGAGCGATAACAGCGCAGCGAACAATTTGCTGCGTCTGCCGCCAGCGTCCAGCTCAAGCAGCAGTGCCAGTACCTCTTCGTCCTCCTCGAGTGGCGATATCATGGATCAGCGCCGTGCCAACGCACTGCGCAACGATACCCAGCGCGTAGGGAGTGAATAACGATGCGTAAGTCTTTTGTGGCAGTAATTATCATCGTGCTGGTCGTGATCTACACCTCGCTGTTTGTGGTGCATGAGGGCGAGCGCGGCATTACATTACGCTTCGGCAAAGTCCTGCGTGATGATGAAAACAAACCGGTCGTGTATGAGCCAGGTCTGCACTTCAAGATCCCGTTCATTGAAACCGTGAAAACTCTGGATGCGCGTATCCAGACGATGGACAACCAGGCCGATCGCTTTGTAACCAAAGAGAAAAAAGACCTGATCGTTGACTCCTACATCAAGTGGCGCATCAGCGACTTCAGCCGTTACTACCTTGCCACCGGTGGTGGTGATGTTTCTCAGGCAGAAGTCCTGCTGAAGCGTAAGTTCAGTGACCGTCTGCGGTCTGAGATTGGTCGTCTGGATGTGAAAGACATCGTGACCGATTCACGTGGTCGCCTGACGTTGGACGTCCGTGACGCTCTGAACTCCGGTTCTGCGGGCACGGATGATGAAGTCGCAACGCCTGCAGCTGACGATGCCATTGCTTCCGCAGCGGCGCGTATTACTGAAGAGACCAACGGTAAAGTGCCGGTGGTTAACCCGAACAGTATGGCGGCGTTGGGTATTGAAGTTGTGGACGTCCGTATTAAGCAGATTAACCTGCCTGCTGAAGTGTCCGAGGCGATTTACAACCGTATGCGTGCAGAGCGTGAAGCAGTTGCCCGTCGTCACCGTTCACAGGGTCAGGAAGAAGCTGAGAAGCTGCGTGCAACCGCAGACTACGAAGTTACCCGTACGCTGGCAGAAGCCGAGCGTGAAGGGCGTATCTCTCGTGGTGAAGGTGATGCTGAAGCCGCGAAGCTGTTTGCTGATGCGTTTAGCCAGGATCCAGACTTCTACGCCTTTATCCGTAGCCTGCGTGCTTATGAAGCCAGCTTCCAGTCTAATCAGGACATCATGGTACTGAGCCCGGACAGCGACTTCTTCCGTTACATGAAAACGCCAGCCAATAGCTCACGCTAATCGCTGAGTAATGAGAAAGAGCCGGTTTACCGGCTCTTTTTTTATGCCCGTAAAGGATGATTATGAATTCAACAATCTGGCTGGCGCTTGCGCTGGTTTTGGTACTCGAAGGCCTGGGACCGATGCTTTATCCGCGCATTTGGCGGCGAATGATTCTGGCTATGGCGCAATTACCGGACACGCTATTGCGCCGTTTTGGCGGTGGTCTTGTGGTTGCTGGCATTGTTATCTACTACATGTTGAGTCGCGCCAGTAGCTGAGTGAAATTTATCCGGCAGAAACTGATTTTGTATACTAAAAGGGCTGTTCATCTGAGAAACCGATGGTAGAATCCATTTTTAAGCAAACGGTGATTTTGAAAAATGGGTAACAACGTCGTCGTACTGGGCACCCAATGGGGTGACGAAGGTAAAGGAAAGATCGTCGATCTTCTGACTGAACGGGCTAAATATGTTGTGCGCTACCAGGGCGGTCACAACGCAGGTCACACTCTCGTAATCAACGGTGAAAAAACCGTTCTTCATCTTATTCCATCAGGCATTCTTCGCGAAAACGTCACCAGCATCATCGGTAACGGCGTTGTGCTGTCTCCAGCTGCGCTGATGAAAGAGATGAAAGGCCTGGAAGACCGCGGTATTCCAGTACGTGAGCGTCTGCTGCTGTCAGAAGCTTGCCCGCTGATCCTTGACTACCACGTTGCGCTGGACGTTGCGCGTGAAAAAGCTCGCGGCGCGAAAGCTATCGGTACTACCGGTCGCGGCATCGGGCCGGCTTACGAAGACAAAGTGGCCCGTCGTGGCCTGCGCGTTGGCGACCTGTTCGACAAAGCCACCTTTGCAGACAAGCTGAAAGAAGTGATGGAATACCATAACTTCCAGCTGGTGAACTTCTACAAAGTTGAAGCCGTTGACTACCAGAAAGTGCTGGACGATGCGATGGCGGTTGCCGACATTCTGACCAGCATGGTTGTGGATGTCTCTGACCTGCTGGATCAGGCGCGTCAACGCGGCGACTTCATCATGTTCGAAGGTGCTCAGGGTACGCTGCTGGACATCGACCACGGTACCTATCCGTACGTAACCTCCTCTAACACCACCGCAGGTGGCGTTGCGACCGGCTCCGGCATCGGTCCGCGCTATGTGGATTACGTTCTGGGTATTATCAAAGCTTACTCCACTCGCGTGGGTGCTGGTCCGTTCCCAACTGAACTGTTCGATGACATCGGCGAATTCCTGTGCAAACAGGGTAACGAATTCGGGGCTACTACCGGCCGTCGCCGTCGTACCGGCTGGCTGGATGCGGTTGCCGTGCGTCGCGCCGTGCAGATCAACTCCTTGTCCGGCTTCTGCCTGACCAAGCTTGACGTCCTGGACGGCCTGAAAGAAGTGAAAATCTGCGTAGGCTATCGTATGCCTGATGGTCGTGAAGTGACCACCACGCCAATGGCTGCGGATGACTGGGAAGGTATCGAACCGATTTATGAAGTGATGCCTGGCTGGTCTGAAACCACTTTCGGCGTGAAAGAGCGCAGCGGTCTGCCGCAGGCAGCGCTGAACTACATCAAACGCATTGAAGAAGTCACCGGCGTACCTATTGATATTATTTCAACCGGCCCGGACCGTACTGAAACCATGATTCTGCGCGATCCGTTCGACGCATAATGATGTCACGGGGTGTGGTTTCACACCCCGTATCGCTTTCTTCCCGCCGCTTTATTCATCATTCCAATCAAATAAATTAGCTGGCAACCATATGGCTGGTTTATCATCAATATGTACCTGCTTTAAGGTACAACTTGCCTTACGCAAAGCGTTTCCCCTCCCACCCATGAGGTTGATGTGCAGTTAACGAGTTTTACTGATTACGGTTTACGTGCTTTGATTTATATGGCTTCTCTTCCCGAAGGGAGAATGACCAATATCTCTGAAGTCACAGAGGTGTACGGCGTGTCCCGTAATCACATGGTGAAAATCATCAATCAACTCAGCCGCGCGGGCTATGTTATGGCCGTGCGAGGAAAAAATGGCGGCATTCGCCTTGGTAAGCCAGCGGAAACGATCCGCATTGGCGACGTGGTGCGCGAGCTGGAGCCGCTCTCATTGGTGAACTGTAGCAGTGAGTTTTGTCATATCACCCCCGCCTGCCGACTCAAACAGGCTTTGGCTGAGGCGGTGCAGAGTTTCCTTCAGGAACTGGACAAGCACACGCTGGCCGACCTGGTGGACCAAAACCAACCGCTCTACAAATTACTGCTGGTGGAATAATCACGATTCCATCTGCGGATGACAACGGAGGACCCGAAATGTCAAAAGATCCTTTCCAGGAACGAGAAGCCGAAAAATACGAAAACCCGATCCCAAGCCGGGAGTTTATTCTCGACCATCTCTCAAAACGTGAAAAACCGGCCAGCCGCGAAGAGCTGGCGGAAGAACTAAAAATCTCCGGTGAAGAACAGCTTGAAGCTTTGCGCCGCCGTCTCCGTGCGATGGAGCGTGATGGCCAACTGGTTTTCACCCGCCGCCAGTGTTACGCGCTGCCGGAACGCCTGGATCTGCTGAAAGGTAAAGTGATCGGCCACCGCGACGGATTCGGTTTCCTGCGCGTTGAAGGAAGTAAAGACGATCTCTATCTTTCATCCGAGCAGATGAAAATGTGCATGCATGGCGATCTGGTGCTGGCGCAGCCGCTCGGCGCGGACCGTAAAGGCCGCCGCGAAGCGCGTATTGTGCGCGTGCTGGAGCCAAGAACCGGGCTGATTGTTGGCCGCTACTTTACCGACGCAGGCGTAGGTTTTGTGGTGCCGGACGACAGCCGCCTGAGCTTCGATATTCTGATCCCGCCGGAAGCGCTGATGGGTGCCCGTATGGGCTTTGTGGTGGTGGTCGAGCTGACCCAGCGTCCGACCCGTCGTACCAAAGCGATCGGTAAGATTGTTGAAGTGCTTGGCGACAACATGGATACCGGCATGGCCGTTGATATGGCGCTGCGTACCCATGAAATTCCGCACGTCTGGCCGAAAGAAGTTGAAGCTCAGGTTGCAAAACTGAAAGAAGAAGTGCCGGAAGAAGCTAAAATCGGCCGTGTTGATCTGCGCGATCTACCGCTGGTGACCATCGACGGCGAAGACGCGCGTGACTTTGACGATGCCGTATTCTGCGAGAAAAAACGCGGCGGTGGCTGGCGCCTGTGGGTTGCGATTGCCGACGTAAGTTACTACGTTCGTCCCCCTACGGCGCTGGATAACGAAGCCCGCAATCGCGGGACGTCAGTTTACTTCCCGTCGCAGGTAGTACCGATGCTGCCGGAAGTGCTTTCAAACGGCCTGTGTTCCCTCAACCCGCAGGTTGACCGCCTGTGTATGGTCTGCGAGATGACCATCTCCGCGGCAGGGCGCCTGACGGGCTATAAATTCTATGAAGCGGTGATGAGCTCCCATGCGCGCCTGACCTACACCAAGGTCTGGCATATGCTGCAGGGCGATCAGGAACTGCGCGAGCAATATGCGCCGCTGGTTAAACACATCGAAGAGCTGCATAACCTCTACAAAGTGCTGGAAGTTTCTCGTGCTCAACGCGGCGGTATCTCGTTTGAAAGCGAAGAAGCGAAGTTTATCTTCAACGCCGAGCGCCGCATTGAGCGCGTCGAGCAGACCGTGCGTAACGATGCACACAAACTGATCGAAGAGTGCATGATCCTCGCTAACATCTCGGCGGCGCGTTTTGTCGAGAAGAATAACGAGCCAGCGCTCTTCCGCGATCACGATCGCCCAAGCAACGATGCGATCACCGCGTTCCGTTCGGTGCTGGCTGAGCTGGGCCTTGAGTTGCCAGGCGGGCAAAAACCAGAACCGCGTGATTACGCCGATCTGCTGGAATCTATCGCCGATCGCCCTGACCACGAAATGCTTCAAACCATGCTGCTGCGCTCGATGAAACAGGCGATTTACGATCCGGAAAACCGGGGGCACTTTGGTCTGGCGCTGCAGTCCTACGCGCACTTTACTTCGCCAATTCGTCGCTACCCGGACTTGTCCCTGCACCGCGCCATTAAATACTTACTGGCAAAAGAGCAGGGGCATACCGGGAACAGCACCGAATCCGGCGGCTGGCACTACAGCATGGAAGAGATGCTGCAGTTGGGTCAGCACTGCTCGATGACCGAACGCCGCGCTGACGAAGCGACTCGCGACGTAGCGGACTGGTTGAAGTGCGACTTTATGCAGGATCAGGTCGGCCAGGTATTCAACGGCATTATTGCCAGCGTAACAGGCTTCGGTTTCTTCGTGCGTCTGGACGATTTGTTTATCGACGGCCTGGTTCACGTCTCGACGTTGGACAACGACTACTACCGCTTTGACCAGATTGGTCAGCGCCTGATTGGCGAATCCGGCGGGCAGACTTATCGTCTGGGCGACCGCGTTGAGGTTCGGGTGGAAGCTGTACACATGGACGAACGTAAAATCGACTTCGCGTTGATCTCAAGCTCGCGTGCGCCGCGTGGCGAAGGTAAAACGGCAAAAGACAAAGCGAAGCGAGGCGGAAAGGGTGGTGCACCATCTAAGCGCCGTCAGGCAGGCAAGCGCGTAAACTTCGAGCCGGACAATGCTTTCCGTAAAGAGAAAGACGGAGCGAAAGCAAAGAAAGAGAAGGCTGGAAAGAAACCGAAGAAAGCCAAAGCGCCGTCTGACAAAACCCGTAAAATAGCCGCAGCAACGAAGGCGAAGCGCGCCGCGAAGAAGCAGGCGAGCTGATATTACCCTCACTCTGACCTATTCCCTCCCGGAAAGGGAGAGGGGGCAAACAGAACGATAATGTATGCTTTTATCGTTTTCCCCCTCGCCCCTTTGGGGAGAGGGCCGGGGTGAGGGGAAAAATCCCGATTATGAACAAACCAACACGGGCGAACCCTCGTCCGCAATGAGTGATATCGATGAGTGAAATTATTTACGGCATTCACGCCGTCCAGGCCCTGCTTGAACGTGCTCCGCAGCGTTTTCAGGAAGTCTTTATCCTGAAAGGTCGCGAAGACAAGCGCCTGCTGCCGCTGATCCACGCTATTGAAGCACAAGGGATCCCGGTGCAGGTGGCAAATCGCCAGTGGCTCGACGAGAAAGCCGAAGGCGCGGTACACCAGGGTATCATCGCCCGAGTGAAGCCGGGCCGCCAGTATCAGGAAAACGATTTGCCTGACCTGATCGCCGAACACGAACGTCCGTTCCTGCTGATCCTGGACGGTGTAACAGATCCGCATAACCTTGGTGCCTGCCTGCGTAGCGCAGACGCGGCGGGTGTGCATGCCGTTATCGTCCCGAAGGATCGTTCCGCGCAGCTGAATGCGACGGCAAAAAAAGTTGCCTGTGGCGCAGCGGAGAATGTGCCGCTGATCCGCGTCACCAACCTGGCCCGCACCATGCGTCTGCTGCAGGAAGAGAACGTCTGGATCGTCGGCACCGCCGGTGAAGCAGACCATACTCTGTTCCAGAGCAAATTCACTGGCCCGATGGCGCTGGTTATGGGCGCAGAAGGTGAAGGCATGCGTCGTCTGACCCGCGAGCACTGCGATGAGTTGGTCAGCATTCCAATGGCCGGGACCGTTTCTTCTCTGAACGTGTCCGTTGCCACCGGCGTTTGCCTGTTCGAAATCGTGCGTCAGCGCGGTTAAGCCACATCATCTGAATGGGGTGGAAACACCCCGTTTGTGATCCCCCTCCGCGCAGAACCCGCATCTCCGTCCATACTTACTGGCATTGCCACAGATGGAGGGAACAGCATGCGCTGGCAAACTCACACCGTTTTTAATCAACCCAAACCCCTCAGCAACAGCAATCTTTTTCTTTCAGACATCCCGTTGCGAGAAGCTGTCGTCCGTGAAGGGGCTGGCTGGGATGTTGAACTGCTGGCCAGCATCGGCCAACAGCTGGGATCTGCAGAATCTCTGGAGCTCGGCCGCCTGGCAAACATCAATCCGCCGGAGCTGCTGCGGTTTGACGCCAGCGGAGAGCGCCTGGACGATGTTCGTTTTCACCCCGCCTGGCATTTGCTGATGCAAGGCCTGTTTGCTAATCGGGTTCACAACCTGACCTGGCAAGAAGATGCTCGTCAGGGCGCTTTTGTTGCCCGTGCGGCTCGGTTTATCCAGCATGCTCAGGTTGAAGCGGGCACGCTTTGCCCGATTACGATGACGTTTGGAGCAACGCCACTGCTGCTACAGCACTTACCCAAAGTATTTGAAGGCTGGCGCAAGCCCTTGCTGAGCGATCGCTATGATGCACATTTGCTGTCGGGTGAACAAAAACGTGGTTTGCTGATCGGTATGGGAATGACTGAAAAGCAGGGGGGATCTGACGTGCTGAGTAACACGACTCGCGCGGAACCGCTGGCTGGCCGAGGGGCCGGTGAGGCTTACCGGCTGGTGGGGCATAAATGGTTTTTCTCCGTGCCGCAAAGCGATGCGCATCTGGTGCTTGCTCAGGCTAAGGACGGACTGTCGTGCTTCTTCTTACCGCGTATTCTGCCGGACGGCCAGCGCAATGCCGTTCGTCTTGAACGGCTCAAGGACAAGCTGGGCAACCGTTCAAACGCCAGCAGTGAAGTCGAGTTCTGTGATGCCACGGCCTGGCTTATTGGTGAGGAAGGCGAAGGCATTCGTCATATTTTGAAGATGGGCGGATTTACCCGCTTTGACTGTGCGCTGGGGAGTCACGGTCTGATGCGGCGAGCACTCTCCGTGGCCTTGTGCCACGCCCTTCAGCGGCAGGCCTTTGGCAAAACGCTTATCGAACAGCCGATGATGCGTCAGCTACTGGGAAAAATGGCGCTGCGGCTTGAAGGCCAGACGGCTTTTCTTTTCCGTCTGGCGCGAGCGTGGGAGTCGCCGGACAATGCTCTACAGCTGGCCTACAGCCGTTTGTTTACCCCGGCCGCGAAATTCAGCATCTGTAAAGCAGGGATCCCTTTTGTGGCAGAAACGATGGAGGTGCTGGGTGGCGTGGGCTACTGCGAAGAGAGCGAGTTGCCTCGGTTATATCGTGAAATGCCTGTAAACAGCATCTGGGAAGGATCGGGCAATATTATGAGCCTTGATGTGCTGCGCGTGTTCGCCAAACAGCCTGCGGCAATGGAGATGCTGTGCAGCGAATTTGATGAGGTTAAAGGGCAAAACCGGCATTTCGATCGCAACTGGCGGCAGTTGCAGCAGCGTTTGCGGAAGCCTCAGGAGGAGAGAGGCAGAGAAATTACTCAGCAGCTGGCTAATCTCGCCTGTGGGGCACAATTACTTAAATCACTTTCACCCCCGGCAGCGGAAGCCTGGTGCCGTATGATGCTGGATGAACGGGGAGAATCGCTTTTGCCCGAGCAGGTCATCAATGACGTGCTGCTGCGGGCAACGGGAGGCGTGGCTTAATAAAATCGCGGGCCTTTACGCGTAGAGAATGGCCTGCGCTCGCCAGCTATCGGCCAGAGAGTTTTCCTGCATCTGAATAATGCGGTACCAGGAAGCGCCTTGCTCGTCAGCTTTCAGCGCGATCATACGTTCGACGTCCTGAGGGCTGCCGGCAATGTTATTGACCGAAATTAATCCGATTTCATTGAGGCCCGTTACGCAGTCCGCGCTGGCAAACTCGGCGGACTGCGCCAGAGTCGGAATGAGGCCAACAGATAACAGCAGTGTCGTTAAGGCAAGGGATCGTTTCATTGTCAGTTCCTTATCATTTTACCCCGAAGTGACAGGGCAATCCTTCGCTTACTCAAAGCTGACCCCGCTTCCTGAGGGCGAGGTCCATTGTGCATAAGAAACGATCAAGCGGCGAAAAGCTGTGTAAATATCAATAAATAACGGCTATCGGCCTCGGCTATTTTCGATACAAAATAGCCTGTGAATACCACTGGCCTGGGATAACCGTCTCATCATTCATAATGATGAGATAATAATCGGCTTTTGCTGCTGCGGCTTTCTTCTTAATAATGGCTTCTGAGTCCATCGGAGAGCCACGTACCACGGCGGTCACGGTGCCTATTTTTGTTAATTCCGCAGTCTGAGTGCGCTGTACTTCCTGCGGATAATTCGTCGGCGACCGTGCTGGTTGCGGTGTACCCTGAAGCACGCTGCAGGCGCTGAGTAAGGCTGCCAAAAATAGTACGGATAGCCGTGGCATGATGGTTTCTCGTTTCTTGACGATCATAGTGTAGTTCCGGGTTTGGCCGTGCAAAGGGGGAATGTTCCCGATTTGTTATCTCAGGCGCGCTTTTGGCTGACTTTCGAATGAAAATCGCTAGCTAGATCTCATCGTTACAATAATCCCTAATCTGCGTTACTTTCCCTGATATTTCGCCGGAGGAGAAGAGAAGATGATCGAAATTTATAATGAGCGGTTTGCCGATGTTGAAGTGCTGCACGCGGTCCCTGCCAGAATGAAGCAGTCCCCGCTGCCGACGGTTATTTTCTATCACGGGTTTACCTCTTCAAAACTGGTCTATAGCTATTTCGCTGTGGCGCTGGCGCAGCGGGGATTTCGTGTTGTCATGCCTGATGCGCTCGATCATGGCGCTCGATACAGCGGTGACGCTCACGCTCGCCTGCAGAAGTTCTGGCCGATTTTAAAAAACAGTATTGATGAATTCCCGGCTCTCTATCAGGCATTAATCAACTCCGGCGGTGTTGCTGAGGGGAGACTTGCCGTGGGAGGGGCTTCTATGGGGGGCATGACGGCGCTGGGGATTATGGCGCGGCAGCCTGAAGTCCGCTGCGTTGCCTGCCTGATGGGATCTGGCTATTTTACGACGCTCGCCCAGACGCTGTTTCCACCTTCGGTGGAGGTACGTGACAAGATTATCGTCAGCCTGAAGGATTACGATGTTGGCGAGCAGCTTGAAGCGCTAAGCAACAGGCCGTTACTGCTCTGGCACGGTGAAGAAGATGATGTTGTGCCCGCCGTCGAAACGTTCAGGTTGCAGCAGGCGCTGGGGGCGAACAAGCTGGATAAAAACCTGACTTGCGTATGGGAAGCGGGCGTCAAACATCGCATTACGCCCGAAGCGTTAGACGCCACAAGCCAGTTTTTTGTCCGGTACCTGTAAGCACTAAACCAGGATGACTTTGATGCCACGTTCCTGAAGTTTTAGCACGACTTCAGGATCGGCCTGCTTGCCGGTAATGACCAGATCTATTTGATCTGTGCGGCTGAACAGCATTCCAGCCCGTTGCCCGACTTTGCTGCTGTCAACCAACACCACCAGTTTGCCCACCACTCCCAGCATCTTCTGCTCTGCCATTGCGGTTAGCATATCGGTTTTATACAAACCTTCGGCGGTCAGTCCCTTGCCACTGGTAAACATCCAGTGTCCGGCATACAGCGACGTTTCATTCTCCTGTGGCCCGAGGGTGATAGAGTGGCTTTTATTGTACTGCCCCCCCATGATAACCACGCTGTCATGCTCCTGTTCGATAAGATAATTTGCCAGCGGTAAGTAGTTGGTAATGATTTGTACCGGTTTACTACAAATCTGTTGGCCGAGCAGAAAGGCTGTGGAGCCGCAGTTGATAACAATGCTTTCACCTGGGCTGACCAACTGAGAAGCCGCGCGGGCAATCCGTACTTTTTCATCATGGTTTTGAGCCTGATGAATGTTCATCGGCGACCAGCGCGGACGCTGCTCACTAACGGCTTCCGCACCGTTGCGGACTTTTTTCAGTTTGCCGCTCTCGTCGAGTTTATTGATATCACGCCGAGCCGTTGCGGGAGAGATTTTCAGCCGGGATATCACTTGCTCCACGGTGACAAACCCCGTTTGTGCAAGCAAATCCAGTAAAATTTGATGTCTTTGCGCTTCCGTCATGAGCAAATCCGATTAAAAGTGATAAGCAAAGATAATATTTAAAATCAGATGAAAATACTAATGTGGACGGAAAGAAATTCCGACGAGCGGCTTGTATTGACCGCTCGCCGGAGACATCTTACAGGAAGGACTTAAAGGGCAGATCGGGTTCCAGGGTGAAGCAGTCATCGAACCCACGTGGATAGTGGTATTCGTAGTTGTCTTTGTCCAACGGCCAGGTGAATTTCCCCCCAACCTGCCAGATAAAGGGCTTAAAGTGATATTTCAGCCGATCTTTCTTCATTTCCCACAGCATGCGGATTTCCTGTGGGTCGGCCTGGAAATTTGACCAGATATCGTGATGGAACGGGATGACCACTTTGGCGTTCAGTGATTCGGCCATACGCAGGATATCCGCGCTGGTCATTTTGTCGGTAATACCGCGTGGGTTCTCGCCATAGGAGCCCAGAGCCACATCGATTTGGTGCTCGTTACCGTGTTTTGCGTAGTAGTTAGAGTAGTGAGAATCACCGCTGTGGTACAGCGTGCCACCCGGCGTTTTGAATAAGTAGTTCACTGCGCGCTGGTCCATCCCGTCCGGCAGCACCCCCGCAGCTTTTTGATCGACCGGTAACGTGATCAGCGCGGTACGGTCAAACGCATCGAGCGCATGGATTTCAATATCTTTTATTTTTATAACGTCGCCGGGTTTTACCACGATGCAGCGTTCTTTCGGTACACCCCAGCCAATCCACAGATTAACGCAGGTTTGTGGGCCAATGAACGGTACGTCATCAGCACAGTTCTGCATGACTGCGGCGGCAACGTTCACATCAATGTGATCATTATGATCGTGCGTGGACAGTACGGCATCTATCTGGCGAATGGCGAATGGATCCAGAACAAACGGTGTAGTACGTAGGTTGGGTTGGAGTTTCTTCACGCCCGCCATGCGTTGCATTTGATGGCCTGTTTTCATCAGCGGGTTGCCGTGACTTTGCTTACCTGTTCCGCACCAGAAATCGGTGCAAATATTGGCCCCGCCTTCTGATTTCAGCCAGATGCCTGTACAGCCCAGCCACCACATGGCAAAGGTGCCCGGCGCAACCTGCTCTTGTTCAATTTCTTCATTCAGCCAGCTCCCCCATTCCGGAAAGGTACTCAGAACCCATGATTCACGGGTGACCGTGTTCACTTTATTCATCGTTTTCACTCCTTTTTAATTCAAAATAAATCATATTTTGATTTCGTTTGATTTAAAGTGGCACTATTTGATTCAACTTGCAATAGCCTGATAGCGGTATTTCGACTTGAAAACGGCAGCGTAAATCTATCTTTATGTTGGTTTGATATCGACGATCTGTGGTTATTTCATTGAATTTAATGATTTATTTTCTTTGATTTGAACGGCGGTGATAATCCATTCTCATCCTATGGAAATAATTTGCGTGATGCATCACAAATAATCAAATTTGATCTTTTTGTGATCATTTGTGATTGCTAGAGTGATGGCACCCACCACGAAGGGATTGCCCCTCGCGTTCTTATTTCTGGAGAGAGTTATGGAGATCCTCTACAACGTCTTTACCGTGTTCTTTAATCAGGTCATGACTAACGCCCCGCTGTTGCTGGGTATCGTGACGTGTCTGGGCTACATCCTTCTACGCAAAAGCGTCAGCGTCATCATTAAAGGCACCATCAAAACCATTATTGGTTTCATGTTGCTGCAGGCGGGTTCCGGCATTCTGACGAGCACTTTTAAGCCCGTGGTGGCAAAAATGTCGGAAGTGTATGGTATCAATGGCGCGATCTCTGACACCTATGCGTCAATGATGGCAACTATTGAGCGTATGGGTGATGCCTACAGTTGGGTGGGATATGCCGTACTACTCGCGCTGGCGCTGAACATCATTTACGTTCTGCTTCGCAGGATCACAGGCATTCGCACCATCATGTTGACCGGCCACATCATGTTCCAGCAGGCGGGGTTGATTGCCGTTGCTTTCTATATCTTCGGCTACCCAATGTTGACGACGATTATCTGTACTGCAGTGCTGGTGTCGCTCTACTGGGGCATTACCGCCAATATGATGTTTAAGCCGACGCAGGAAGTGACTGACGGCTGCGGTTTCTCTATTGGCCATCAACAGCAGTTTGCCTCCTGGGTGGCTTATAAAGTCGCGCCGTATCTTGGTAAAAAAGAGGAGAGCGTTGAAGACCTCAAGCTACCGGGCTGGCTTAATATTTTCCATGACAACATCGTCTCTACGGCGATTGTGATGACCCTCTTCTTCGGTGCCATTTTGCTCTCCTTTGGTATCGACGTTGTCCAGGCGATGGCGGGCAGCACCCACTGGACGGTCTATATCCTGCAAACCGGTTTCTCGTTCGCCGTGGCTATTTTCATCATCACTCAGGGCGTGCGTATGTTCGTCGCCGAGCTGTCCGAAGCGTTCAACGGTATTTCCCAGCGTTTGATTCCTGGCGCAGTGCTGGCGATTGATTGTGCCGCTATCTATAGCTTTGCGCCAAACGCCGTAGTTTGGGGCTTTTTGTGGGGCACCATCGGCCAGTTGATCGCCGTCGGTATTCTGGTGGGCCTCGGTTCTTCCATTCTGATTATTCCGGGCTTTATCCCAATGTTCTTCTCGAACGCCACCATCGGCGTCTTTGCTAATCACTTTGGCGGTTGGCGTGCTGCGCTGAAGATTTGTCTGGTGATGGGGATGATTGAAATCTTTGGCTGTGTCTGGGCGGTAAAACTCACCGGCATGAGCGCCTGGATGGGGATGGCCGACTGGTCAATTCTGGCACCACCGATGATGCAGGGCTTCGCCTCTGTCGGACTGGTCTTTATGGCCGTCATCATTCTGATTGCTCTGGCCTATATGTTCTTCGCTGGCCGTTGTTTGCGAGCGGAGGAAGATGCGGAAAAACAAACAGCAGAAGTTTCTGCTCGCTAAGGAGTCTCGATTATGACCGTACGTATCCTGGCCGTGTGTGGCAATGGGCAAGGGAGTTCCATGATCATGAAGATGAAAGTGGACCAGTTTTTAACTCAGTCAAATATTGACCATACGGTAAACAGTTGCGCGGTGGGGGAATACAAAAGTGAACTCAACGGCGCGGACATCATCATCGCATCCACGCATATCGCGGGAGAAATCACCGTAACAGGCAATAAATATGTTGTTGGGGTGCGAAATATGCTCTCGCCTGCTGATTTTGGGCCAAAACTGCTGGAGGTGATCAATGCTCACTTTCCACAGGATGTGAAGGAGGGCAGCTAATGAAACTACGTAATTCGCTGGCAGACAATAACACCATCCTTTTACAGGCTGAGGCCCGTACCTGGCAGGAAGCGGTAAAGCTGAGTGTTGATCTGTTGGTTAAGGCTGACATTGTTGAGCCGCGTTATTACCAGGCCATTCTTGATGGTGTTGCGCAGCATGGTCCTTACTTTGTGATTGCGCCAGGGCTGGCGATGCCGCATGGCCGCCCGGAAGAGGGGGTCAAGAAAACCGGCTTCGCGCTGGTGACGCTAAAAACGCCTCTGGTGTTCAACCATGAAGATAATGATCCGGTCGATATTCTTATCACCATGGCGGCCATTGACGCCAGCACCCATCAGGAAGTGGGCATCATGCAGATCGTCAATCTCTTTGAAGATGAGGCTAATTTTGACCGTTTACGTGCCTGCCGCACCACGCAGGAAGTACTTGATTTAATTGACAATGCCACTGCGGCGGCTGTTTAAAAGGAGCATCAAATGTCATTACCAATGTTGCAGGTTGCGCTGGATAATCAATCAATGTCTTCCGCATATGAAACAACCCGCCTGATTGCCGATGAAGTGGACATCATTGAAGTTGGTACCATTCTTTGTGTGGCTGAAGGTGTACGCTCCGTTCGCGATCTGAAGTCGCTCTATCCGCAAAAAATTGTGCTGGCTGATGCCAAAATTGCCGATGCCGGTAAAATTCTTTCCCGCATGTGTTTTGAAGCGAGCGCCGACTGGGTAACCGTTATTTGCTGTGCGGATCTTAACACCGTCAAGGGCGCACTGGATGTGGCGAAAGAGTTTGACGGTGACATACAGATTGAACTGACAGGCTACTGGACGTGGTCGCAGGCGAAGGCGTGGCGTGATGCGGGCATCGCGCAGGTGGTTTATCACCGTAGCCGTGATGCACAGGCGGCCGGTATGGCGTGGGGCGAAGCAGATATCAATGCCATTAAATGTCTGTCTGATATGGGCTTTAAGGTCACCGTAACCGGCGGCCTGACGCTGGAAGATTTGCCGCTTTTCCAGGGGATTCCGATTCACGTCTTTATTGCCGGTCGCAGCATTCGCGATGCGGTTGCACCTGCGGAAGCGGCACGGCAGTTTAAACGTTCTATTGCCCAGTTGTGGGGCTAAGGAGCGGTTATGCTGTCGAAACATATTCCGCTCGGCATCTATGAAAAAGCACTTCCCTCCGGGGAGTGCTGGCTGGAACGCCTGCGGCTGGCGAAAACACTCCTTTTTGACTTCGTCGAGATGTCGGTTGATGAAACCGATGCCCGATTGGCTCGCCTGGACTGGCGCAAAGAACAGCGCCTCGCTTTGGTCAATGCGATTGCCGAAACCGGTGTGCGTGTTCCTTCTATGTGCCTCAGTGCTCATCGACGTTTCCCGCTCGGTAGCGAAGACGATGCGGTACGGAACCACGGTCTGGAGATCATGCGCAAGGCGATTCAACTGGCACAGGATGTGGGCATTCGAGTTATCCAACTGGCGGGTTACGACGTTTATTATCAGGAGGCCAATGACGAGACGCGCCGCCGTTTTCGCGAGAGCCTTAAAGAGTGCGTCGAAATGGCAAGCCGCGCGCAGGTGATGCTGGCGATGGAAATCATGGATTACCCGCTGATGAATTCAGTCAGTAAGGCATTGGGCTATGTCCATTACCTGAATAATCCGTGGTTTCAGCTCTATCCTGATATTGGCAACTTGTCCGCGTGGGATAACGATGTGCAGATGGAGCTACAGGCCGGGATGGGGCATATCGTCGCAGTGCATGTGAAGGATGCAAGGCCAGGTGTGTTTAAAAGCGTGCCGTTTGGTGAAGGCGTGGTTGATTTCGAAGGTTGTTTTGAGACTCTCCAACAGAGTGGCTATTGTGGCCCCTACCTGATTGAAATGTGGAGTGAAACGGCCGATGACCCGGCAGCAGAAGTGGCGCGCGCGCGCGATTGGGTGAGAGCGCGGATGGTGCGGGCTGGACTGGGGGAGGCATCATAATGCAAAAGCTCAAACAGCAGGTTTTTGACGCTAATATGGATTTACCGCGCTATGGCCTGGTGACCTTCACCTGGGGCAACGTGAGTGCCATTGACCGCGAGCGTGGGCTGGTGGTCATTAAACCCAGCGGCATAGCCTACGAGATCATGAGTGTGGACGATATGGTGGTGGTGGATCTGGAGGGCAATGTGGTGGAAGGTAAGCTCCGTCCTTCTTCCGATACGGCTACGCATCTGGCGTTGTATCGCCACTATCCGCGTCTTGGCGGCGTGGTGCATACCCACTCGACGCATGCTACGGCCTGGGCGCAGGCCGGTCTTGCCATTCCTGCGCTGGGCACGACTCATGCGGACTACTTCTTTGGCGACATCCCGTGCACCAGAGCGTTAAGCGCCAGTGAAGTTGAAGAGGATTACGAGCTGAACACCGGGCGGGTGATCATTGAAACGCTGGACGTAATGGAGCCATTGCATACGCCGGGAATTGTGGTGTTTCAACACGGGCCTTTTGCCTGGGGCAAAGATGCTCATGATGCGGTGCATAACGCGGTCGTTATGGAAGAAGTCGCCAGAATGGCGTGGATTGCTCGCGGCATTAATCCCCTCCTTGGCCGCATGGATGATTACCTGATAAACAAGCATTTCATGCGTAAGCATGGTCCGAATGCCTATTACGGGCAAAAGTGAACGCGTGTGTTGGATGTTAAAGCCGCTGTCACCAGCGGTATTGGGGCGTTATCCAAAAAAAGCCCCCGCAAGCGGGGGCAAGTCAAACATGGATTTTTAGGTCGTGGTGTCTTCTCTGGTGTTTACGCGTACTCTCAAACTACCGGTAGATGTCAGCGCTGACGTGCATATTGCCGTTGCTGCCCGGTTCTCTCATGATTATCGTGTGATAAAACTTCGCGTTGTGCTGGTCAGCATCCTGTTGAATGGCCGATTCCGCTTCAGAAACGGTAGCGAAGTTGTGGTTGATGTAAATAACGCCCAGGCTCTGAACGTCGTCCATATTTCTGGCCTGGCGGGCGTCGATTTTTATAGCTGCGGCCGCATTTGCGCTAAAGAGCAGAACAGCGGCAAGGGCAATAACGATATTTTTCATGATGCGCTCCACTACAACAAACCTGAAATCCGTGGTCGTCGCTCCTGTTAATGGCTGTGGCGGCCTGTTACCAATAAGTGTAATTCCTGATGGTTGAATAAAAAGTGACCATTTCTGATGGTCTCTTTCAAAATATTTTGACGATCTGCTGCTTTGTTTTGAAATTCACAGGCTTAGCCATTCCCCCTGTCATAAAGAGAATTTATTTGCCTGCGGCCTTGAGTTTGGCGGCCTGGGTAAGTATAATTACGCGTCAATTTTTCAGCCGCAATTCAAACACGTTCCTTGCTTCCATGGGCCGCGGCTGACCCTGACAGGAGGCTGAATAATCCGTAAGGAGCAATTCGATGCGTCATTACGAAATCGTTTTTATGGTCCATCCTGACCAGAGCGAACAGGTTCCGGGCATGATCGAACGTTACACTGGTGCAATCACTGCAGCAGCAGGTACGATCCACCGTCTGGAAGACTGGGGCCGCCGTCAGCTGGCTTACCCGATCAACAAACTGCACAAAGCTCACTACGTTCTGCTGAACGTTGAAGCTCCGCAGGAAGCGATCGATGAGCTGGAAACTAACTTCCGCTTCAACGACGCCGTTATCCGCAGCATGGTTATGCGCGTTAAGCACGCGGTTACCGAAGCATCTCCAATGGTTAAAGCGAAAGACGAGCGCCGTGAGCGTCGCGATGATTTCGCTAACGAAACCGCTGATGATGCAGATGCTGGGGATTCTGAAGAGTAATTCTGATGATGGCCAACCGCCTGGCGTTGTCTGGCACAGTGTGCAAGACGCCCCTTCGCAAGGTCAGCCCCTCAGGAATTCCTCACTGCCAGTTCGTGCTTGAGCACCGTTCTGTGCAAGAGGAAGCCGGTCTTAACCGGCAGGCATGGTGCCGAATGCCAGTGATTGTTAGCGGGCACGCGAACCAAGCCATTACTCACAGTATAACGGTCGGTACGCAAATCACGGTTCATGGGTTCATTACTTGTCATCAGATGAAAAATGGCCTGAACAAAGTGGTCTTGCATGCCGAGCAGATTGAATTGATAGATTCTGGAGACTAGCCATATGGCACGTTATTTCCGTCGTCGCAAGTTCTGCCGTTTCACCGCGGAAGGCGTTCAAGAGATCGACTATAAAGATATCGCTACGCTGAAAAACTACATCACCGAAAGCGGTAAGATTGTCCCAAGCCGTATCACCGGTACCCGTGCAAAATACCAGCGTCAGCTGGCTCGCGCTATCAAACGCGCTCGCTACCTGTCTCTGCTGCCGTACACTGATCGTCATCAGTAATCGGTCACGGTCCATTAATACGACTTTGAGAGGATAAGGTAATGCAAGTTATTCTGCTTGATAAAGTAGCAAACCTGGGTAGCCTGGGTGATCAGGTTAACGTTAAAGCGGGCTATGCTCGTAACTTCCTGGTACCACAGGGTAAAGCTGTTCCTGCTACCAAGAAAAACGTTGAGTTCTTCGAAGCACGCCGTGCAGAACTGGAAGCTAAACTGGCTGACGTTCTGGCTGCTGCTGCAGCTCGCGCTGAGAAAATCAACGCACTGGAAACCGTAACCATCGCGTCCAAAGCTGGCGACGAAGGTAAACTGTTCGGTTCCATCGGTACTCGCGACATCGCTGACGCTGTAACTGCAGCTGGCGTTGCTGTTGCTAAGAGCGAAGTTCGCCTGCCGAACGGCGTTCTGCGCACCACCGGTGAGCACGAAGTGGACTTCCAGGTTCACAGCGAAGTATTCGCTAAACTGACTGTAAACGTTGTAGCTGAATAAGTTTTTATTCACTGCTCGTAAAAACGCCAGCCTCGTGCTGGCGTTTTGCTTTTCTGAGGCCGGACGCGTTTACTGCGCGCGAATAAAGCTGCCGTTCGGCTGGCGGGTAAACAGCACCTGCTGATCGTTGCCGATATCGATGGTTAAGCCCGTCACCACCCCGTTGGCATTCTGCCTGATCTGCACCATTTGCCCGGTCTGTAGGTTGCTCAGCGGCTTGCTGTCACCTTCTACCTGCGCCATCGCGTAAACGTCCGCTGGCGGTAAATTATGATCGCGGAACAGCTGGGCCATCGTCTGGCCGGCCGCTACGCGATAGGAGCGCCACTGCTGCTCAATATCATTGTTGTCATGGGGAACAGGAGCCTGGGGTTGCTCCTCCACGCGTGGAGGCTCAACCGGCGTCGCAGGAACATTGCTATTGGTTGAAGGCGTCAGTTCAGCCTGCATCGGTGACTGAGATTGTACGGAGAGCTGTGCATCGCGTGAGACCGGGCGACTATCGTTATCTGCCCCTGGCAGGAGAAAGCCGAGAATGACGCACGCGAAGCCAAGGATAATGCCTCGGCGGTGCAGGGGAGGTAACGGATCCAACAAGCGGATATGCTCAGGTGCATGCCAAATCCGCGTAAGCCATGGTTTAACAGCGAATTGCATGGGCAACCCTCCTCAAAAGAATACTTTCCAGTATAGACTCGTCCTGCTTCAAGCTGCCGGTATTGGCTGCAACTCGAATTATTTAGAGTGTAAACGCTAACTGTTTGATGCCTGTGGCAATCCCGGTTTCCGTGACGGTGAACCGCAGTTTTGCGCCCGCTTAAGCTATTGTTCCCGTTTCGTTTGCATTTGTCACCTTTCCTCCAATGTCATTTACCCTGCGGATTGACGCTGTTATGCTTCGGGCTTGCTTTTAAACATCATGAAAGGAAAATCCATGACAACCCCTTCTTTTGACAGCGTCGAAGCACAAGCAAGTTACGGTATTGGTCTGCAGGTAGGCCAGCAGCTGAGCGAGTCCGGCCTGCAAGGTTTACTGCCAGAAGCGCTGGTCGCTGGCCTCCGTGACGCGCTGGAAGGGAATGCCCCTGCCGTGCCTGTTGACGTTGTACACCGCGCTCTGCGTGAAGTTCACGAACGTGCGGACGAAGTGCGTCGCGAACGTCAGAAAGAGCTGGCGGTAGAAGGCCAGAAATACCTGGCTGAGAACGCAGAGAAAGAAGGCGTGAGCAGCACCGAATCTGGCCTGCAGTTCCGCGTTATCACTCAGGGTACTGGCCCAATTCCTGCCCGGAAAGATCACGTTCGCGTGCATTACACCGGTAAGCTGATCGACGGCACCGTTTTCGATAGCTCCGTACAGCGTGGCGAACCGGCAGAGTTCCCGGTAAGCGGCGTTATTGCTGGCTGGATCGAAGCGCTGACCCTGATGCCGGTTGGCTCCAAATGGGAACTGACCATTCCACACAACCTCGCCTACGGCGAGCGCGGTGCCGGTGCGTCTATCCCACCATTCAGCACCCTGGTGTTTGAAGTCGAGCTGCTGGAAATTCTGTAAAGCGCTCAGAACCCCGCCAGGCGCGGGGTTTTTAATCGACTAATAATAAATTAGCGTGATATTATCTTGCATTAACCTGTTTTACGGGTATTTTTGTGAGCCATATCGCGCAGTGAATGCGATTTCACACTCAAATTAAACAAAAAATTAACATTGCCCTTGTGCTTATTATTTATCCCACCGATTCTTACCTCGTATCACACAAAACAACATCACGTAAAAACAGTTCACGGGCCAGTAGAGCCTGAAAAAACAGACAGGTACAGGAAAATACAAACATGGTAGATCAGGTCAAAGTCGCGGACGACGCTCAGGCGCCGACCGAGCAGTCGCTGCGGCGTAATTTAACAAACCGCCATATTCAGCTTATTGCCATTGGGGGTGCCATCGGCACCGGCTTGTTCATGGGGTCAGGGAAAACCATCAGCCTTGCGGGGCCGTCCATCATCTTCGTCTACATGATCATCGGCTTTATGCTGTTCTTCGTGATGCGTGCAATGGGCGAGCTGCTGCTATCGAATCTGGAATATAAATCGTTCAGCGATTTTGCCGCAGATTTGCTGGGGCCGTGGGCGGGATATTTCACCGGTTGGACGTATTGGTTCTGCTGGGTGGTGACCGGTATGGCGGACGTCGTGGCGATAACCGCCTACGCCCAGTTCTGGTTCCCCGGGCTTTCCGACTGGGTCGCCTCGCTGGCCGTTGTGCTGGTGCTGCTGAGCCTGAACCTGGCCACCGTGAAAATGTTCGGTGAGATGGAGTTCTGGTTCGCGATGATCAAAATCGTCGCTATTGTGGCGCTGATCGTCATCGGCCTGGTGATGGTGTTGACTAGCTTCCATTCCCCGTCCGGCGTTGAGGCCTCCTTCAACAACCTCTGGAACGACGGCGGCTGGTTCCCGAAAGGCATCAGCGGCTTCTTTGCCGGGTTCCAGATAGCGGTCTTTGCCTTCGTGGGCATTGAGCTGGTGGGCACCACGGCCGCGGAAACCAAAGATCCTGAAAAATCACTGCCGCGGGCGATTAACTCGATCCCGGTGCGTATCATTATGTTCTACGTCTTCTCGCTGATCATCATCATGTCGGTGACGCCGTGGAGCTCCGTGGTGCCGAACAAGAGCCCGTTCGTTGAGCTCTTCATGCTGGTCGGCCTGCCGGCTGCGGCAAGTATCATCAACTTTGTGGTACTGACTTCTGCGGCTTCCTCCGCGAACAGCGGCGTGTTCTCCACCAGCCGTATGCTGTTCGGCCTGGCGCAGGACGGCGTGGCGCCTAAAGCGTTCGCTAAGCTTTCCAAACGTGCGGTACCGGCGAAAGGGTTAACCTTCTCCTGTATCTGTCTGCTGGGCGGCGTGGTAATGCTTTACGTGAACCCGAACGTGATTGCGGCTTTTACTATGATCACCACGGTTTCCGCGATTCTGTTTATGTTCGTCTGGACCATCATTCTTTGCTCGTATCTGGTGTACCGCAAACAGCGCCCTCATCTGCACGAGAAGTCCATCTATAAGATGCCGCTGGGCAAGCTGATGTGCTGGGTGTGCATGGCGTTCTTCGTCTTTGTGATTGTCCTGCTGACGCTGGAAGATGATACCCGTCAGGCGCTGATCGTGACGCCGCTGTGGTTCATTGTGCTGGGGGCTGGTTGGCTGTTCATCGGTAAGAAACGTCTGGCAAATATCGGTAAGTAAGCGCGCAGTATAAATGTTAAAAAACCTCTCCTTTTCTGGAGAGGTTTTTTTGTAAGGCGAACTACTTATTTTTCCCCGCTCAACGCGCGTGGAAACAGAACGTTATTCTCCAGACTGATGTGGTTCATCAGGTCTTCAATCAGTTCATTAATCCCGTTATACATCGCTTTCCACGTCGTGCAAGCTTCCGGCGGAGGCGTGACGTTATTGGTGGTGTGCTTAATCACCTCCAGCAGTTCGCCCGCATCATCATGCTCGCTTTCCATCACGCTAATCGGGCCGCCGGCCTGAGTGCCCATGCCCTGTTTAATCATCGGGAACAGGATTTGTTCCTCTTTCATCATGTGGCTGCTCAGTTCCTGATGCAGCATGGTGAGGTATTTCGCCAGCCCTTTCGGCACGTTGGGCTTATCGGCATGGACACGCTCGACTTTGGTTGCCTGCAGAATCAGCTCCGGCAACTGCTCACGGTGGCGGTCGTGGAAGCGCACAATAATGTGGTCGATGATTTCTGCCAGCGGCGCAGCGCGCCAGTCTTTTTCTACCGGCTCTTCGGATAATGCGGTCAGCTGAGCTTCGATAGCGTCCAGATCCAATTCCTTACGCGTTGCCGCGCGCAGCAGCGTCTGTTTCCCGCCGCAGCAAAAATCCAAATCCAGTTTACGAAACAGCGCGGAAGCGCGTGGAATAGTCAGCGCCAGTTCACCTAAAGGTTGATCGCGGTAGGCCATAGCTTGATTCCTCATCATGAAATATAAGATGCATTTTAAATGCATCTTTATGTGGGCACTATAACCCTTTCGGGGCAGCGATCATAGCGAGATGTGGATCACAAAAAATGTTTTCTGCTTAACATACTGAATGATTACAAAAAATCCCCAAAAATGGTGGTTTGTTGATGGACGAAGCATAAATAACCAGGAGGTACTGCCGATAGTTAGACGTCGGACAATATCTGCATAATAAAAGGCTATACATGTTTAAAAGAATGAAAGTTATCACCTTACTGGTTACCGTGTTAATTGTGCTGGGGCTCATGCAGCTGCTCTCAGCCACGGTTTTCATCAATGCCCTCAATAACGATAAGAACAACTTCACCGTCTCCCAACTCTCCAGCCAGAACGTGGCTGAATTTACCGATGCCTGGATCGGCCTCAACCAGGCCCGTGTCACGCTGAACCGCGGCATGCTGCGTATTCAGGGCAGCATGGCGAATCAGATCAACGGCGGGCAGCTCCAGGAGTTAGTCGCCACGGCTAATTCACTGCTGGCGGAAGCGCAAAGCCATTTCGAAAAGTATCAGGCGTTACCCGATACCCCAGGTTTACGTCCACACCTGAGCGATGAGCTGGAAGCGCAATACCATAACTACGCTTCAACGCTTGCCAAAATGAACACCTTCCTGGCCGAGGGCAACCTCGAGCAAATGTTCAAGCAGAATGCGGAACAAAAGCAGGTGGCGATGCAGAAGGTCTACCGCGAATGGCGCGATGAGCAGGCCGAGCTGTCCAGCCAGGGCGTGCGCGATAATCAGGCCGACTACCAGCGGATTCTGTGGATCCTCAGCGTCGTCATGCTTGGCGTCATCGGCGTGATTGTGGTGAGCTGGGTCGCGATGCGTCGCGTCCTGCTGATGCCGCTGCGTGAAGTGATGGATCATATTCGTGCCATTGCCGCAGGTGACCTGACCAGGCCTATTGAGGCCGAAGGCAAAAACGAAATGGCCCTGCTGGCTAATAGCGTGAAAGAGATGCAAACCGCCCTGGCAAATACCGTCAGCGTAGTGCGCGACGGGGCCGACACCATTTATACCGGCGCCGGTGAAATCTCTGCCGGCAGCAACGATCTCTCTTCCCGTACCGAACAGCAGGCGGCTTCGCTGGAAGAAACGGCGGCCAGCATGGAACAGCTGACGGCGACGGTGAAGCAAAACGCCGACAACGCACGGCAGGCTTCTCGTCTTGCGCTGGACGCTTCCACGACCGCGAAAAAAGGCGGCAATGTGGTCGAAGGCGTGGTGCGGACGATGGATGAAATTGCCACCAGCTCAAGCAAAATCGCCCAAATCACCAGCGTGATTGACGGTATTGCTTTCCAGACTAACATCCTGGCGCTTAACGCTGCGGTAGAAGCGGCCAGAGCGGGTGAGCAGGGGCGTGGGTTCGCCGTGGTCGCGGGTGAAGTGCGGACGCTTGCCCAGCGCAGTGCCCAGGCGGCAAAAGAGATTAAAGCGCTGATCGATGATTCCGGCGAGCGCGTTAACGCAGGCTCAGATCTGGTGAATGAAGCCGGTAAAACGATGGCGGAAATCGTCAGCGCCGTAACCCGGGTTACCGATATTATGGGTGAAATTGCGTCCGCGTCGGACGAGCAAAGCCGGGGTATCGACCAGGTTGGGCAGGCTGTGGCGGAGATGGACCGCGTGACCCAGCAGAACGCCTCGCTGGTCGAAGAGTCCGCGGCCGCAGCGGCTGCGCTTGAAGAGCAGGCTTCGCGCCTTAATGAAGCGGTAGCGGTGTTTAAAATCAGCCGTCGTGCGCCGAGTCTCGTAAAAGCAGCTCACGTAAAAACGCCGCAATTAAAAGCCAAACAGGTGATGCCGGTTTCGGATGCGAACTGGGAAACCTTCTAAAAAATCCCGGCGATATTTAGCCGGGACCTTCTTCTTAAGGCCGGGGTAAATCCCGGCTTTTTTATGCCTCGGAAACCTGAACCACCGTTGCTTTCTCCGGTTTGGATCGCACCGCGAGCACCACGCCAATCGTCAGGCACAGCACCCCGCCGAGCGTCAGCAGCGGCGGCCAGCTCTGGCGAATCATAAAGGTGTAAGCCAGGCCGGCTAAGGTCTCAAAGACGATCAGCGGGCCGACAATGACTGTCGGCAGGCGCTGGCAGGCGATGTTCCAGCACAGATTACCCAGCCACGAACAGAGAACGGCAATCGCCAGCATCAGGGTGATAAAGACTTCCGGGCGCGGGCCGAAGGGCAGGGTAAAGCCTGAATCATGACTGCCCATCCAAATGCACACGGCGACATAACCGATAAGCGAGAAGGGCAGCGTGGAAAGCCCCTGAACCGTGGCCCACATCATTGGGTTTTTATCCTGATTTTCCCGAAGCCAGCGGGCATTGCGCAGGGCATACCAGGCCCAACAGGCCACCGAAACAAAGGCCAACAGAATACCGCTGGCGTAGCGCCACCAGCTGAAATCGGCCTGCTCTCCGCGAAGCTCGGCGGTATTTACCATAATTAACCCGGCGGCAATCACCACCAGCGCCGGGGCAAGGCGTCGCCACGGCAGCTTGCCGTCTCTTTTGCTGTATAGCAGGTTAGCAAAAATGGGGATCACCACCGGCAGCGTGCCGATGATCATCGTCGCGATAGGCGCCCCGGTACGCTGAATGGCGCTTGCCAGGCAGACGTAATAAATCAGGTTCCCGACGCTCGAGAGCTTCAGGGCGGTAAACCAGTCCTGGCGGCTCAGCTCGCGCAGGCGCTTGCGCCCAAGCCAGGCAATGGGAATCGCAATCAGCCCAAGGGCCAGATAGCGCCCGGTCGACTGCAGGGCAGCCGGATAGTCCGGGACGATAATTGGCCCTACAAAAATTAATCCCCACATCAGCCCCGCCAGCAGGGCGTACAGCACACCACTTAACATCTTTATTTCCTGCAACAACACAATTTAGCGGCAGTGTAGGGGGATCGTGCTGTGGCGTATTGTACCAGGTTGCTGTCTTGTTAGCGGGTGACCTGCTTTTGGTAACGCCCGGGAGTAATGCCATAGCGCTGGGCAAAGGCGCGGGTCAGGTGCGCCTGGTCCGTCAGGCCGCTGGCGGCGGCAACCTGGGCCGCGGGCATGCCGTTAGTGAGGAATTGTTTGGCGTGCCACAGGCGAATCGCCATCAGCATCTGATGCGGGGTGACGTGATAACAGGCTTTGAACTGCCTTTGGAAATGGTAAGGACTAAGGGACACCAGCCCCGCTAAATCTTCAAGGGTGATGGTGTGCATATAGTTGTCGTAAAGGTATTCGCGGACGAGGGCGAAGCGGTTCGCCGCCTCGTGAAGCCCTAGAAGATGGCGGGCATAGGGGCGAAATGCCTCAACAAGATTCAGCAACAGCCCCTGCTGAGTGAGCGTATCCTCGGCCTGCCAAAGGCCCGCAATAAATTGCGAAACCTGGCGGGCGCGGGCGGGATCGTGATTCACGGCGGCGTTAAACCACCAGCTTCTCTCCCCGGTCAGCGACTCCAGCAGGTTAGGATCCAGGTAAATCATGCGGTACTGCCAGCCGTCTTCGCTGGCGGCTTCGCCAGTATGCAGCTCATCCGGGTTCATGAGCACCAGCGAGTCCGTGGGGGCAACCAGTTGCTCGCCCCGGTAGCGGAAACGCTCTGCACCCCAGGTGATGGCCCCGATGCCGAAGGCTTCGTGGGTGTGTGGCTCAAAGGCGTACTTCGCAATATGGGCATGATAAAGCTCAACGCCCGGCAACTGCGGCAAATGCCGAAACTGGGCGCTGTCTCTCTCATCGCTAAACTGCTCGGGAACTCCCTGCACGCTTTCACTCCACGCGGATTCTCCCGTTATTATAGAGATGTCCGCGTACAGGGCTAGTTATTAACCACTTTTTAACAATTAAAGGGCGCTTTTCACGCTGTCGCGAAGCGATGTGGTTGGGCGACCGATCAGTTTGCTGAGCTGGTGGCTGTCGTCAAAAAGACCACCTTTTTCCGCTCCAGCATCGGAGTTTGCCAGCAGCGCGGCAAAGCCTTCCGGCAGGCCAGCACCCTGCAGAGCAGCTTTAAAATCGGCCTCGTTCAGGTTCTGATAAACCACGGGCTTGCCGCTTTGCTGGCTGACTTCCGCCGCCAGTTCGGTCAGCGTCCAGCCGCGATCTCCCGCCAGCTCATAAACTTTGCCTGCCTGGTTATCCAGCGTCATCACTTTAGCAGCCGCTGCCGCGTAATCAGCCCGCGTTGCAGAGGCGATTTTGCCTTCCCCGGCGCTGCCGATAAACACGCCGTGCTGAATCGCAGGCGGTACGCTGGCCAGGTAGTTTTCGGTATACCAGCCGTTACGCAGCAGCACGAATGGAACGCCGGAGGCTTTGAGCTGCTGCTCCGTGACAATGTGTTCTTCGGTGAGGGCCAGTGGCGATTTGTCGGCATGTAGCAGGCTGGTATAGGCGATGAGTTTCACGCCTGCCTGTTTAGCTGCGGCAATAATATTGTTGTGCTGAGCGGCGCGCTGGCCAACCTCGCTGGAGGAGATCAGCAGCACTTTTTCCACACCTGAGAACGCTTTTGCCAGGGCTGACACATCCCCGTAATCTGCCTCGCGAACCTGTACGCCACGGCTGGCAAAATCGTCAACTTTGGCCGGGTTACGCACAACGGCCACGATCTCTTCGGCTTTCACGGTTTTCAACAAATCTTCAATAACAAGGCGGCCCAACTGGCCGGATGCGCCGGTAATCGCAATCATGATCAATCTCCTGAGTGATGTTTCGAACAAGTTGTGCCACACTAGCACTCTAACTAACTTTTAGTAAGTACGTACAAAAAGGTAAGTGTTAAATGAGTGAAACCATCGAAGCGCCCATGACGCTGAGCGAGCAGCTGCGCAACGGCAATCTGTTTAGCGACAAATGCCCCTCGCGGGATGTGCTGAAACACGTGACCAGCCGCTGGGGTGTCTTAATTTTAGTGGCATTACAGGACGGCACTCATCGTTTTAGCGATTTAAGGCGCAAGATGGGCGGCGTGAGCGAGAAAATGCTGGCGCAGACGCTGCAGTGGCTGGAGGCGGACGGTTTTGTGGATCGCAAATCTTACCCGGTTGTACCGCCGCACGTAGAGTACACGCTGACGCCGATGGGCCACGAAATTGCCGAGAAAGTGGCCGCGCTGGCCGACTGGATCGAGGGGAATTTGCCGCAGGTAATGGCGTCCCGGGAGAAACGGGACGCCTGAGGCACTTACTTGCTTAAATCAAGCTGATAGACAGCAAAACCAATGTCGTCGTTAGCGACTTTTTTCATTGGGTATTGGCCTTTTTCTTTGATAAAGGCGGCGGCTTTGTCGGTCGGCGAGGTTTCAAAGCGGATGTCCAGCGGCTGCTTGCTGGCTATAGGCGCCAGACGCCAGTTGTTGTCCGCCGCAGGATGAATTTCGCCCTGAGCACCGATCCAGTTAGCCAGCACCGAGCGGTTCTCATCCGGGGAAGCAAACGCGATGTGGCTGTCGCCGGTTCCGGCAAACTTGCCGCCGTAAGCGCGGTAGTTATTGGTCGCCACCAGGAAGACGGCATTCGGGTCGATAGGTTTACCCTTGAAGGTGAGGTCTTTGATGCGCTCGGCCTTCGGGTTCACCATCTGGCATTCACCGTCGTAGCGAGCCGGCTGGCTGACGTCTATCTGGTAGTTCACGCCGTCGATGACGTCGAAGTTGTAGGTACGGAAGCCGTCCCAGTTGATCAGTTCCTGAGGCTTAGTGCTGTTCACGTCGATCTGGTTGAACTGCCCGGCGGAACACTCCAGCCACTCTTTAACTTCTTTCCCGGTCGCTTTTACCACCACCAGCGTGTTCGGGTAAAGGTAGAGATCGGCGGCGTTGCGGAAGGTCAGCTGGCCTTTTTCAGCTTCAACAAAGCTCGCCGGATCGTTTTTACGCCCGCCCACTTTGAATGGCGCGGCGGCGGAAAGCACCGGCAGATTCGCAAGATCCGGGTCGCCCTGAATGTATTTCTCGACGTAGGCCTTCTGCGCGTTATTCACCACCTGAACGGTGGGATCGTCCTGCACCAGCGCCAGATAGCTGTACATGTTGTCAGCCGATTTACCCACCGGCTTGCTGACAAACTCGCGGGTTGCAGTGTGATCGTGCTCAAGCACTTTCTTCAGGTTCTGATCTTCTGCCGCCAGCGATTTTTTGGCTACGCTGTCATAAATTGGCCGCGCTTCCGCCTTGCTGCTGGTGACCTTCCAACTGCCAGAATCGTTGTTCAGCACCAGATCCACCACGCCGAGGTGGTCGCCCCACATGCCAGGCATCACGGCAGGCACGCCGTTCAGGGTGCCTTTTTCGATATCGGCCCCTTTAATATTGGCAAAGTCTTTTCCAGGGAATACGGCATGGGCATGGCCGAACATAATGGCGTCCACGCCTGGTACCTGGCTGAGGTAATAAACGGAGTTTTCTGCCATCGCCTGATAAGGCTCGCTGGACAGCCCCGAGTGGGCAATCACGACGACTACATCAGCGCCCTGTTGGCGCATTTCCGGCACGTATTTTTTGGCGGTTTCGGTAATGTCGTTCACCGTCACTTTGCCGCTCAGGTTGGCTTTATCCCAGGTCATGATTTGCGGCGGCACGAAGCCGATGTAGCCGATGCGCAGCGTCTGGGTTTTACCGTCTTTGTCTTTGACTTCTGTTTCTTTAATCAGGTACGGCGAGAACATTGGCTTCTGGGTTTTCACGTCGATGATATTGGCGTTCACATACGGGAATTTCGCGCCAGCGAGGGCTTTGTGCAGGAAGTCGAGGCCGTAGTTGAATTCGTGGTTGCCCAGGTTGCCGACCGTATAGTCGAGCGTATTCAGCGCTTTATAAACCGGATGAATTTCCCCGGCTTTAAGCCCTTTTGCGGCCGCGTAATCACCGAGCGGGCTGCCCTGAATAATATCGCCGTTATCCACCAGCACGCTGTTAGTGACTTCACCGCGCGCGGCATTGATCAAACTTGCTGTGCGTACCAGACCGAACTTCTCTGTCGGCGTATCTTTGTAGTAATCGAAGTCCATCATGTTGCTGTGCAGATCGGTCGTTTCCATGATCCGCAGGTCAACGGTGGCCGCATTGACGCTGGCGGCTATCAGCGTCGCCAGAAGCGTTGCGCTAAACTTAATCATGTTTAAATGTCCTTTTTAGATGTACGCCACAAAGGGCAATGTATATACAGACTGTTGCTTACAATTTTGTGAAGTCTGCCAGAATTTAAGCCCGGTAAACCAGAAATGCTTCACAGATAGCGCATCGCGGTGCAATGAGATATAAGTAAAACAATAAGTTATTCGCTCGATGTAGCGCAGAGACACAACGCGAGGTGGAGAATGTTAGAACAAATTTGCCAGCTGGCCCGCGAGGCCGGGGCCGCTATCATGCAGGTTTATGAGGGAGAGAAACCGCTTCAGGCGACGCATAAGCTTGATGACTCTCCGGTAACGGCGGCGGATCTTGCTGCCCACGACATTATTCTGAAAGGGCTGAAAGCGTTGACGCCGGACATCCCTGTGCTGTCAGAAGAAGATCCCCAGTCGTGGGATACCCGCCAAAGCTGGCAGCGCTACTGGCTGGTCGATCCGCTGGACGGTACAAAAGAGTTTCTTAAGCGTAACGGCGAGTTCACCGTGAATATCGCGCTTATTGAAGGTGGAAAAGCGGTGATGGGCGTTGTCTACGCGCCGGTGCTGAAGATTATGTACAGCGCCGCAGAGGGGAAGGCCTGGAAAGAAGAGTGCGGCGTACGCAATCAGATTCATGTGCGGGATGCCCGCCCACCGCGCGTGGTGGTTAGCCGGTCTCATGCCGCCAACGATAGCGAGCTAAAAGAGTATCTCCAGCAGATGGGTGAGCACCAAACCACGGCCATTGGCTCGTCGCTGAAGTTCTGCCTGGTGGCAGACGGTCAGGCCCAGCTCTATCCTCGCTTTGGGCCAACCAATATCTGGGACACCGCAGCAGGGCACGCCGTGGCGGTCGCTGCCGGGGCGCACGTTCATGACTGGCAGGGTAAGCCGCTGGACTATACCCCGCGCGAGTCGTTCCTGAACCCCGGTTTCCGTGTTTCTATTTACTGAGTAACCCTTGCAGCAGGCTAATCACCTGCTGCACTTCCTGCTGGGTTAACGGGCCATCTTTGGCGAACTGAATTCTGCCTTCTTTATCCAGTACCACGATAGCTGAGCCGCCCTGTTGCAGCTGCCACGCTTTCGCCGCTACGCCGTTGCTGTCGACGATAAACTGCGACCACGGAAACTCCTTCTTATTACTTTCGATGCTGCTGCGCACAAACATGCTGGTGCCAACAATTGCGTCGTCGGTGTTCACAATGGTGGTGGTCTGGTACTTATCATGCGGGAATTTTGCCGCTTTGATGGCTTCGACCATGGCCGCATTTTCTTCTTTGGCGCTCGAACGGCCGGCAATATGCTGCAGGACTCTCACTTTCCCAGGCAGCTGCGCGCTATTCCAGTTTTTATAACTAAACTTATTGTTATCCAGCACCAGTTCGCCCTTATCGGTAATGCCAATAGGGGAAACTCGCTGATTATTTTCAAAGTTGTGGGCTGAGGCCATGAGCGGCAGCAGCAGAAGAGACAGCGCCAGCGTTTTGCGCAGGGTCATCGGTGACTCCTTATTGTTGTTAGCAGGTGATCCGACCACTTGGGCCGATGTTTTAAGCATATGTGCTGAATAAGCATCTGTCCCGCAAGCAAAGTGCCAGTTTGCGGGCTGACGCACATAACCCTGAAATTTGAAGGCTTACGCTGCCGTTTTTTACATTTAAAAATATTGTTCTGCAACTTTGTAATCTTTTAGTAAAAAAACTTCTACACACTAGGTGACCTTCGATATCTGGACTATAGTTTTCGAGCACCAAACTTTTTCGCCTCATTTTGTCGGGCCAAATGTAGCTCGCAGAGGCGTTAACATGCAGGAGTAAAGAACAATGAAAATTTTCCAACGTTACAACCCCCTTCAGGTGGCGAAGTACGTGAAGATCCTGTTCCGTGGACGGTTGTATATCAAGGACGTTGGCGCTTTCGAATTTGATAAGGGCAAAATCCTTGTCCCGAAAGTTAAGGATAAGCAGCACTACTCGGTCATGTCCGAGGTCAACCGCCAGGTGATGCGCTTACAGGCGGATATGGGCTAGGCCCAAAAGTTGTAAAAAAAACGGCCCCGAAGGGGCCGTTAGTGTTTATAGACAAAGAGGGAAAAGCGTGGTTTTTCCCTCTGTGTGGCTATCAGCCGAAAACCAATGCAATGGTTTTCCTGGTTTATGTAGAAACTGCGGCTGACAATACTTCTTTCTGGTTCTGCTGCTCGTTGCCTGAAGCGGCCCCGAAGGGGCCGTTAGTGTTTGTAGAGCTTGCTTACTGCTCCTGAGGCTCTTCGCCATCAGGCAGCTTTGGCGACAGCGCGACAGGCTTATTGTCGATACGCGTTACCAGCAGCTGGTCGATGCGGTAGTTATCAATATCCACCACCTCAAACTTGTAGCCGGAGAACTTCACCGAGTCGGTGCGTTTCGGGATCTTACGCAGCATGAACATCATGAACCCGCCGATGGTTTCGTAGTTACCGGACTGCGGGAACTCATCGATATCCAGCACGCGCATCACGTCGTCAATTGGCGTGCCGCCTTCCACCAGCCATGAGTTTTCATCGCGGGCAACGATTTGCTCTTCCATCCCCTGGCCGACCAGGTCGCCCATCAGCGTCGTCATCACATCGTTCAGGGTAATGATACCCACCACCAGCGCGTATTCGTTCATGATAACCGCGAAGTCTTCCCCGGCGGTTTTAAAGCTTTCCAGCGCTTCGGAGAGCGTCAGGGTGTCCGGCACAATCAGGGCGTTACGCAGATGCACGCCGCTGTTCAGCGCCATGCTTTGGTTGCCCAGCACGCGGTTCAGCAGCTCTTTGGAATCAACATAGCCAACGACGTGGTCGATATCGCCGTTACACACCAGGAACTTGGAATGCGGATGTTCAGCGATGGTGGACTTCAGGCTTTGCTCGTCGGCGTGCAGGTCGAACCAAATCACGTTTTCGCGCGAGGTCATGGAAGACGGCACGGTACGCGATTCCAGCTCAAAGACGTTTTCAATCAGTTCGTGTTCCTGCTTTCGCAGGACGCCTGCCAGCGCACCGGCTTCAAACACCGCGTAAACGTCGTCAGAAGTAATGTCGTCTTTACGCACCATTGGCAGCTTGAAGATGCGGAAAATAACGTTAGCCAGGCCGTTGAAGAACCACACTAAAGGTCTGAAAACAAACAGACAGAAGCGCATCGGGTTGATAATACGTAAAGCAACCGTTTCGGGAGAAATCATACCGATGCGTTTCGGGGTGAGGTCTGCGAACAGAATGAACAGGCTGGTGACGAGGGTGAATGAGATAATAAAGCTGAGCTGGTCGGCGAGTTCTGGAGCCAGAAAACGCTCCAACAGAATTTTAAACGCCGGTGAGAAAGCCGCATCGCCGACGATACCGCCGAGAATTGCCACGGCGTTAAGGCCAATTTGTACGACGGTAAAGAACATGCCCGGCGTTTCTTGCATCTTTAGCACGCGCTGGGCATTGACGTTGCCTTCATCGGCCAGCAGCTTAAGTTTGATTTTACGAGAGGCGGCAAGCGAGATCTCAGAGATTGAGAAAAAGGCACTAATAGCAATAAGGATAAGTATTATCAAAATACTGTTTAACATAATTTATCTGGCTGTTGTGGCCAGGTCCTCGGAAGGGAAAAGTGGATAAATCTCAGGGGTCAAACACAAGAAATGCTGGCCGCTTTTGTGAACGAGCCAGCAAATTCAAGGGGTAGTATAGCGTAAGGATGGGATGTGCTACCAGAGGCTGTAATTTAACCGGCGGAAAGCCGCGTTTATATTGATCTGTTTTTTGATTAATGGGATTAACGTTTGGCCCATTGTATAAGCTGCTGTTCTTCTTTTTATCCCCGGAACTTTTCTTCTATTTTTGCCACTCACCTGACCGGTTAGCCCACTATCAGGAGAGCGTTCACATGGTCAATTCCGTTACTTCCGTGCACAGACAGGCGGCGGAGCTTCCTCCCTTACCGGAACGCAGCAGCCAGCGACCGGCGTCGATCGCTTCGGGTTCATCTGTGGCCACTTCTGCTGCCGTAAGCGCGTATGAAAGCCTGCATTTCGTGGGTAACAGCGTTTATGGCTCGGCCAATGAAGCCGCGATCCATCACCAGCTTGGCACGCTGTTTGGCAAACATATTAACGGCGATAACCATGCTGAAATGCATGCTCTGATTGAGTCGAGAACCCGTGAATTACACAAAATGGGGGAAACGCCTGCCTCTGTTGAAGCCGTGCTGACTAAAGGGCACCAGCTGGACAGGCTAGGGCAAGTTGCGCGAGGTGCCGTGCGAGCTATTCCGTTTGCCGCCGCGTCTGTTGCCTACGATAAAGTTTCGCTGCTGAGCGCTTTTGCCCACACTGCGGCGGAAATTGGCCTCCATGCTGGCCTGCAGTCCAGCATCGCCGACACCATTGGCACCACGCTGCTTAACCGCGCCACGGCAACAAATCCGTGGCTGTCTGCCAAAGACAGCGACCTGCATCCGGTCATGCGTGAAGCGGTAAAAGAGGCAAAAGCGAGCTTGCTGACGACGGTGGCAGAAACCGGGTTAGCCATTCAGACCTATTCGGCACGTAACCTGGCGCGCCTGGCGACAGCGGCCACCTTGACGCATTTTGCCGGGGCGAAAGTGGCCGGTGAAGCCGATACGTGGCTGTCCGCAGCGGGCGGCGTGGTGGCGGGTGGTGCGATGAGCGCCATTCTGCATGCGGTGGACGAAAACAAAGGCCGAACCGGGCCCGAGTATTTGCTGGGGCGCAACGACTGGCAGCAGCGGTTCACTGACTTGAAAAATACGCATGTGGTGAGCGATACGCTTAAAAACGCCGCTCAGCGCGTGGCGAAGCTGCCCCTGGACATTGCCACGGATAGCCTGAAAGTGACGGCAAGCGTTCTTTCTGCACCGAGCCTTGGGAAAACGGCGATGCTGGCCGGGGGCTTTGCCGGTGTGATTAGCCTGCGTAGCGCGATTGGCGCAGCTGTTGCCCACGCCTTCCCCAGAGTGAATGCCGCTTCGCTGAGCGCCATCAGCCATTCGACCAACGTCGTGGCCTCTGCCCCGGTGTTCTTCGCCGTACCTGCGGCTGAGATCCTTGCTGACGCCGTGGCGGACAAAATGACACAAACGCTGCAGGAAAAGGTCCCTGCTGCCGTGAACTCGGCGGCAGGCTGGATCGGGCATCAGCTGCGGGCGGCCTTAAATCGCCAGCCAGCAACTTCCCTTAATGCCGCAGAGCAGCAGGTGTAAAGGAACCGATGGGGGAGTTACGTCCACACACAGGCAGTCTATTTTCGGAGCCTGATTATGCATATTAATTCTACGGCAGCGCGACCTTCAGGTCTGCCACCATTCTCCACCACATCCTCAACGGCAGCGGTGAAGGCCGCTTCCTCTGGCCTGCACGCGAGTGATTTACACGGCGATCTCAAGAATTGGACCGCTGCGGCTCCTACAGCGGAAGAAGGCAAAGCCAGAGCGGCGGCGTGTAGCGAAATAATGAATAACTTTCAGTGCCGTGGGGAAACATTAGATCTGAGCGAGCGAGGTCTGACGGCGCTACCTGACTCCCTGGGCGCGCTGACGCACCTTAAACATTTGAATTTGTCCGGCAACCCGCTGCAGACCTTTCCGGCCAAAGCGCTTTTACAGTTGGGCTCCCTGCAAACGCTGCAACTGGCGATGAATCAGCACAACCAGGGCGTACCGTTTCGTCGCTCGCATGAACGTTTTGCGGATGAAGGTTACAAACTGCAGTTTTTTGCCCAGGGCAATAACCGCGCGCAGGTAATTCATCAGCCTCCCCGGCAGAAAACGGCCTTATTCACCACCGACCTGGCACCTTGTCTGGCGGCGATGATTGTTCAGGATGGGAAAAGCCTGGCTCTGCATATGGATAATCCGCAGCGCAGTGGCTCAGGTGGGATCCCTCTGGAGGATATGCTGTCCCGGCATTTGCATCCGTCGGCGCGCAAAACCGAGGTGTTCCTGGTCGGGGCTAACGATCAGGGATCGGCGGGTAACGTGCGGGCGATGCTGGCGGCGCTGAATAAGCATGGCGTGGCAAATAACATCAGCATGGCCAGCCTCGGGAATGGGCATACTTCCGCTACGCTGGATGTGAATAATCAAAAGGCCTGGGTTGGCTTTGGCTAACGACGTTAAAGAAAAAGCCAGTCGGTTGACTGGCTTTATCGCGAAGCTTACTGAGGCGGCAGACAAACGCCGATGCCGCCAATGCCGCAGTAGCCGTGCGGATTCTTGTACAGATATTGCTGGTGGTCGTCTTCCGCGTAGTAGAACGGACCTGCGTTGGCGATTTCAGTGGTGACCTGGCGTTTATCGCCGGCGGCATTCATCGCGGCCTGGAAACGTTCAAGGCTGGCGTGGGCGGCTTTGTCCTGTTCCGGCGTGAGCGGGTATATGGCCGAACGGTACTGGGTGCCGACGTCCCCGCCCTGGCGCATCCCCTGAGCCGGATCGTGATTTTCCCAGAACACCTGTAAAAGCTGCTCGTAGCTCACGACTTTCGGATCATAAACCACTCGCACCGCTTCAGCATGGCCGGTCTGGCCGCTGCAAACTTCGCGATAGGTTGGGTTGGGCGTGTAGCCGCCGCTGTAGCCGGCCGCCGTACTGTAGACGCCAGGAATCTCCCAATACAGGCGCTCTACGCCCCAAAAACATCCCATCGCAAACAGCGCGATTTCCATCCCGTCTGGTACATTTGTCATCGAGTGTTCGTTAACCGCGTGAAGCGTGGCGACCGGCATCGGCGTGTTGCGGCCCGGCAGGGCATCGGCCTGCGTCACATTGTGAGTTTTGTCGAAGAATGACATGGTGTTGGATCTCCCGAAAATCGGCAAAAAAGCGAGCGGTTGTCATCAGACCTGCAATTGCAGACAATACATCCGAGTTACAGACTACATTACATATAAGAAAGATTTAGGCTAGTGAGTTATTTTCAACCCTCGATGTTAGGGTTTTGTTAATCCGCGGAGCGGGAATGACGTTTCCTTCCAGGGGTGGGAACAAGGATATTCAGGAGAAAACGTGCCAGTAATCCGTACTTTATGTATTACAAGCCTGTGTGTGGCGAGCGCATGGGCAAACGCCGCGAGCGTGCGTTTGCAGGTTGAGGGACTCAGCGGCGAACTGCAAAAAAACGTCCGCGCTCAGCTTTCAACCATCCAAAGCGATGAAGTGACGCCGGATCGTCGCTTCCAGGCACGCGTCGACGACGCCATTCGCGCAGGGCTAAAGGCGTTGGGCTACTACGAGCCCACCATCAATTTCACGCTTAAACCACCGCCGCAGAACGGGGGGCGTCAGGTTTTGCTGGCACAGGTTGACGCCGGGCAGCCCGTGTTAATCGGCGGCACTGATGTGATTTTGCGCGGCGGTGCGCGGACGGATAAAGACTATCTGGCATTGCTGCCCAAGCGGCCAAAAATAGGTACCGTGCTCGATCACGCTGACTACGATAACTTCAAAAAAAGCCTCTCCAGTATCGCGCTGCGTAAGGGCTACTTCGACAGCGATTTCCGTAAGAGCCAGCTAGGTGTATCTCTCGAAAGGCATCAGGCATTCTGGGATATCGACTACGACAGCGGCGAGCGCTATCGCTTTGGGGCGGTGACCTTTCAGGGCTCCCAGATTCGCGAAGAGTATTTGCAAAATCTTGTGCCCTTCAAGCAAGGGGACTATTACCAGTCGAGCGATCTGGCCGAGCTTAACCGCCGCCTGTCCGCCACCGGCTGGTTTAACTCCGTAGTGGTGGCGCCCGAATTTGACAAATCACGCCAGACTAAAGTGCTGCCATTGCAGGGCGTGGTGACGCCGCGCACTGAAAACACAATTGAAACCGGGGTGGGTTACTCCACGGACGTAGGGCCGCGCGTGAAGGCCAGCTGGAAAAAACCGTGGATGAACTCCTACGGCCACAGCCTGACAACCAGTACCAGCCTTTCCGGGCCGGAGCAAACGCTCGATTTCAGCTACAAAGTTCCGCTGTTAAAAAGCCCGCTGGAGCAGTACTACCTGGTCCAGGGCGGTTTTAAGCGAACCGATCTCAACGACACAAAATCGGACTCCACCACCGTAGCGCTGTCCCGTTACTGGGATATGTCCAGCGGCTGGCAACGCGCCGTTAACCTGCGCTGGAGCCTCGACCACTTTACGCAGGCAGATGTCACCAACACGACCATGCTGCTTTACCCCGGCGTCAGCCTGAACCGTACCCGCTCACGTGGGGGCCTGATGCCTACGTGGGGTGACTCACAGCGTTACTCGATCGATGTCTCTAATACGGCCTGGGGTTCTGGCGTCGATTTCGGCGTGTTCCAGGCACAAAACGTTTGGATACGTTCGCTGTATGAAAAACATCGCTTTGTCGTGCGCGGCAACGTGGGGTGGATCGAAACCAACGACTTCAAAAAAGTGCCGCCTGATCTGCGTTTCTTCGCCGGGGGCGACCGCAGTATTCGTGGCTATAAATACAAATCGATATCGCCAGAAGATAGCAACGGCAAGTTAACGGGGGCCTCCAAGCTGGCAACCGGCTCGCTGGAGTACCAGTACAACGTGACCGGCAAATGGTGGGGCGCGGCGTTCGTTGACTCCGGTGAAGCGGTGAATGACATCAAACGCAGCAACTTCAAAACCGGCGCGGGCGTTGGCGTGCGCTGGCAGTCCCCGGTTGGGCCTATCAAGCTCGACTTCGCCGTACCGGTGGGTGACAAGGAAGAGCACGGTTTACAGTTTTACATCGGTTTGGGGCCTGAACTATGAGTCGCTGGAAGAAAATAAGCCTCGCGGTGCTGGCTGTGATTGTGCTGCTGATCGCAGCAGTCGGTTTCCTGGTGGGGACTACGCCAGGCCTGCATTTGCTGTTTAAAGGCGCTAATCGCTGGGTACCGGGGCTGAATATCGCTCAGGTTGACGGCGGCTGGCGTAATCTGACGTTAAAGAACCTGCGCTATGAGCAGCCCGGGGTCGCGGTGCGTGCGGGCGAGGTTCACCTTGCGGTGAAGCTAAACTGCCTGTGGCACAGCAGCCTGTGCGTAAATGATTTCTCGCTGAAAGATGTGGATGTTGCAGTCGACACGAAAAAAATGCCGCCGTCTGCCCCGGTGCAGGAAGAGGACAGCGGCCCGCTGAACCTCTCCACGCCGTACCCGATTACCCTGAGCCGCGTGGCGTTGAATAACGTTAACGTGAAAATCGACGACACCACCGTCTCGGTGATGGACTTCACCAGCGGCCTGACCTGGGAGCAGCGCAACCTGACGCTGACCCCGACATCGCTTGAAGGCTTGCTGATTGCGTTGCCGAAGGCCGCGCAGGTGGCAAAAGAAGAGATTGTTGAGCCGAAAATTCAACACCCTCAGCCGGAAGAAGCGCCGCTCGGGGAAACGCTGAAGCAACTGTTTGAGAAGCCGCTGCTGCCGGAAATGACGGATGTGAATTTGCCGGTAAATCTGAATATTCAGGAGTTTCGCGGCGCACGCCTGCGGCTGACCGGCGATACGGATTTGCTGGTCAACTCGCTGCTGCTGAAAGTGAGCAGCATCGACGGCAATCTCAAGCTGGATGCGTTGGATGTGAACTCCTCTCAGGGGCTGGTGAACGCCACCGGCAGCGCGCAGCTACGCGACAACTGGCCGGTTGACTTAACGCTCAACAGCACGCTGAACATCGACCCGCTGAAAGGCGAAAAGGTGAAGATGACCGTGGGCGGCGCCCTGCGCGACGAGCTCAAAGTGGGCGTCAACCTTTCAGGGCCGGTGGGGATGCAGTTGAATGCCAAAACCCGACTTGCCGAAGCCGGGCTGCCGCTCAACGTTGAACTGGACAGCAAGCAGCTTGCCTGGCCGCTGACCGGCGAGAAGCAGTACCAGGCCGACGATCTTAAACTGCGTCTGACCGGTAAAATGACCGACTACAAGCTGGCCTTTAGTACCGCCGTGAAGGGCGACCAGGTTCCGCCTGCCACCATCACGCTGGACGGCAAAGGCAACGAACAGCAGTTTAGCCTCGATAAGCTGCGCGTGGCTGCGCTACAGGGGAGTACGGATCTGAAAGCGCTGGTGGACTGGAGCAAAGCCATCAGCTGGCAGGGGGAGTTAACGCTGGCCGGCATCAACACGGCTAAGCAGTTCCCGGACTGGCCCGCGAAGCTGGACGGTAAGATCAAAACCCGGGGCAGCCTGTATGGCGGCAGCTGGCAGCTGGATATTCCCGAGCTGAAGCTTGCCGGCAATGTGAAGCAGAATAAGGTCAATGTGGAAGGCACTCTGCAGGGTAACAGCTACATGCAGTGGAAGGTGCCGGGCTTGCACGTGGCGCTGGGCCGCAATACGGTGGACGTGAAAGGCGAACTGGGCGAAAAAGATCTCAACCTGGACGCAAATATAAATGCCCCAAATCTGGATAACGCCTTGCCGGGTTTAGGCGGAACGGCGAAAGGGATCGTGAAAGTTCGCGGCGACGTGAAAGCGCCACAATTGCTGGCTGACCTGACCGCTAACGGCCTGCGCTGGCAGGAGTTGACGATTGCCCGTGTTCTGCTGAAAGGCGATGTAAAATCGAGCGACCAAATTGCCGGGAACCTCAACCTGCGCGTAGAACGTGTTGCTCAGCCGGGCGTGAAGGTTGATCTGGTCACGCTGGACGCGAAAGGTGATGAGAAACAGCACCAGCTTCAACTGCGCGTTCAGGGAGAGCCTGTTTCCGGGCGCCTCAACCTGAGCGGCAGCTTCGACCGTAACGAAGAGCGCTGGCGCGGCAAGTTAACGGATACGCGTTTTGATACGCCGGTAGGACCGTGGGCGCTCAACCGCGAGCTGACGCTGGACTTCCGCAATAAAGAACAGAAAATCGCCATTGGCCCGCACTGCTGGGTTAACCCGAATGCCGAACTGTGTGTGCCGCAAACTATCGACGCCGGGGCGAAGGGGCGGGCGCTGGTAAACCTCAACCGCTTCGATCTTGCCATGCTTAAACCAGTGATGCCGGCGGATACTCAGGCCAGCGGCATGTTTACCGGTAAGGCAGACGTGAGCTGGGACAGCGAAGCTGGTGGCCTGCCGCAGGGCCAGGTGACGCTCAGCGGGCGCGGCGTGAAAGTGGCGCAGGTCGTGAACGGCAATACCTTGCCGGTTGCCTTCGACACGCTAAACCTCAACGCCGAACTGAAGAATAACCGCGCCCAGCTTGGCTGGCTGGTGAAGGTGGCGAATAACGGGCAGTTCGACGGCCAGGTTCAAATCACCGACCCACAGGGGCGGCGTAACCTTGGCGGCAACGTCAATATTCGCAACTTCTCCCTGGCGATTGCCAACGCCATCTTCTCGAAAGGCGAAAAGGCGGACGGTACGCTGAACGCGAACTTACGCCTCGGCGGCAACCTTGAGCGGCCGCAGATGTTCGGACAAATGCAGCTTAATGGCGTCGATGTCGAAGGCAACTTTATGCCGTTCGAGATGCAGCCTAGCCAGATTGCCATGAACTTTAACGGGATGAACTCCACGCTGCAGGGCGTGGTGCGCACGAAGCAGGGGCAGATTGTGTTAAGCGGTGACGCCGACTGGACGCAAATCGACAACTGGCGGGCGCGCATAGCCGCGAAGGGCAGCAAAGTGCGCATTACCGTGCCGCCGATGGTGCGCCTGGACGTTTCCCCGGATATTGAATTTGTGGCCACGCCAAGCCTGTTTACCCTCAACGGTAACGTTGATGTGCCGTGGGCGCGAATCGTGGTGCATGATGTGCCGGACAGCGCCGTGGGCGTCTCCAGCGATGAAGTGATGCTGGATAAAGATCTGAAGCCGATTAATCCTAAATCTGCCGGGATCCCGATCAACAGCAACCTGACGATTCACGTCGGCAACAACGTGCGGCTGGACGCTTTCGGCCTGAAAGCACGTCTGACCGGCGACCTGAAAATGGTGCAGGACAAGCAGGGACTCGGCCTCAACGGCCAGATCAACATTCCTCAGGGCCGATTCCATGCTTACGGGCAGGATCTTATCGTCCGCAAAGGCGAGCTGTTGTTCTCCGGCCCGCCGGACAACCCGTACCTGAATATTGAAGCCATCCGTAACCCGGACTCGACCGAAAACAGCGTGACGGCTGGCGTGCGTGTGACCGGCCCGGCAGATGAACCAAAAGCTGAAATATTCTCGGATCCGGCGATGTCCCAGCAGGAAGCCTTGTCCTACCTGCTTCGCGGCCAGGGCTTAGACACTTCCGGCAACGACGGCGACGCGATGACATCGATGCTTGTGGGTCTGGGGGTTGCACAAAGTGGTCAGGTTGTGGGTAAAATCGGCGAGACGTTTGGCGTAAGCAATCTGGCGCTCGACACCGCGGGGGTGGGTGATTCCTCTCAGGTGGTGGTTAGCGGCTATGTACTGCCGGGTCTACAGGTTAAATATGGCGTAGGTATTTTTGACTCTCTGGCGACGTTAACGTTACGTTATCGTCTGATGCCTAAGCTGTATCTGGAAGCGGTGTCTGGCGTAGATCAGGCACTAGATCTGCTCTATCAGTTTGAGTTTTAGCAATGCGAATATTTGTTTACGGCAGTTTACGACGCAAACAAGGCAACAGCCACTGGATGACCAACGCCCAGTGGCTGGGCGACCACACGCAGGAAAACTACGTGTTGTATAGCCTTGGGCATTATCCAGGCGCCGTGCCGGGTGATGGCGTGGTCTCCGGCGAAGTTTACCGGATAGACGCCTCTACGCTTTCTGAGCTGGACGCGCTGCGCACCAAAGGGGGAGAGTACAGCCGTCAGCTGATTCAGACCCCTTACGGCGGCGCGTGGATGTATGTCTATCAGCGTCCTGTCGAGGGGTTAACCCGTATCGACAGCGGGAACTGGCTGGATCGAGAAAAGTATTAATCACACCTAAGCGGCCACGCCAACACGTGGCCGTTTTTTTGCCTGTCTGCCTGATGAGGTGGGAGGCAGAAACAAAAACACCGCCCAAGGGCGGTGTTTTTTCTTTCTGGCGGGCTAACTTACTTCTTAGCTGCGCGTTCGAAAGAAGCGATGATTTCAGCTTTAGCAGCTTCGGCGTTATCCCAGCCGTCAACTTTCACCCATTTGCCTTTCTCGAGATCTTTGTAGTGCTCGAAGAAGTGAGTGATCTGCGCTTTCAGCAGTTCTGGCAGGTCGTTCACATCTTTGATGTGATCGTACTCTTTGCTCAGTTTGGTGTGCGGAACCGCAACCAGTTTTGCATCTTCGCCAGACTCGTCGGTCATTTTCAGAACGCCAACTGGACGGCAACGGATCACGCTACCTGGCTCCAGCGGGTATGGAGTTGGGACCAGCACGTCAACCGGGTCACCGTCCAGAGACAGGGTGTGGTTGATGTAACCGTAGTTGCACGGGTAGAACATCGCGGTAGACATGAAACGGTCAACAAACAGCGCGCCGCTCTCTTTGTCTACTTCGTATTTGATTGGATCGGCGTTAGCAGGGATTTCGATAACAACGTAGATGTCTTCCGGCAGATCTTTACCCGCAGGGACGTTGAGTAAGCTCATGTCTGTTTCCTTTAACCTGGTGTATTTCAAGTGCCCGATATTATAGCCAACTGCGGTTAAATGTCTTTTGCTGTTTTTTGACCGCTACCCTCCGGATGCACCAAATGCCCCGCTTCAGGCTACTCAAATCTTGAGTCATTTCATTGTCATAATTGAGTTAAACATCGTGGCAACAAGCACTTAACGAACGTAAATCACGCAAATTGATTAAACAATTTCCGAAAATTGCCGATAACACGCTCACTACTTTATTCATGAGCCATCGTTAAACCGGGAATTAAGCATGTTGAGAAATTTGTCGATTCGCACGGGGCTGCTGACGCTGTTAGCGGTTATGACGTTCTTGCTGTTGGTTGTAAGCGGCATCGGCATTTATGCCCTGCAGCAAAGTTCCACTTCTCTTGAGCGCATCAACCGCCTGCAGGGTGAGCAAATGGTGCGCATTAGCGATGGCTATATTCTGCTGCTTCGCGCCAGAAACGAGGCAAGCCAGGCGGTGCGCCAGATGGAAATTGGCATGCTGGACGACGCGACAAAAGCCACGCAGAATATCGTGGGTGAAGTTGGGCTGGCGCAGAAAAACCTGAAGTCCGTCATCGACAGCGGCGTGAATGACGACCAGGGTAACGCCCTGCTTACCGGCCTGGCGCAAAGCTTTGGCGCCTATCAGGCACAAGGTATTACGCCGATGCTGGCCGCGCTGCAAAAGCAAAGCCCGGACGACTATTACGACCTGCTGGAAAAAAGCCTGATCCCGCTGGGACAGAAGTTTGATAATGACGTGCAGGCTTTCCAGAGCTGGGGCGAAACGCGCGGAAACAGTGAAGTGGCTGCCGTTCAGCTGCACAAGACCCTTGTTCTGGGCTTTATTATTTTTGCCGCACTGCTGACCGCCGCGATTATTGTGCTGGTCTGGCTGGCGCTGCGTCACCTGCTGTTGAAGCCGCTGGATGAGGCGATTCACCAACTGGAGTTTGTGGCCGATGGCGACCTGACCCAACCGCTTCCGCAAACGGGCAACAATGAATTTGGCCGTCTTGCCAGCGCGATTGTGGCGATGAGAACCTCGCTGGTGGAGTCGGTCAGCCGCGTGCGGGATGCCTCTTCCCAGATTGATACCGGCAGCCGTGAACTGGCGGCCGGCAACCTCAATCTTTCTCAGCGTACGGAGTCCACGGCGACCTCGTTGGAAGAAACAGCGGCCAGCATGGAGCAAATTACCGCGACGGTGAAGCAAAACGCCGATAACGCCGAGCAGGCGCACAAGCTGGCGAAAGTCGTCTCCGATACCGCCGACCGCGGCAGCGAAATGGTGTGCTACGTCATTGAGAAAATGCGCGATATTTCCGGTAGCGCGGGGCGTATCGCCGACATCCTGAGCGTTATCGACGGCATCGCTTTCCAGACCAATATTCTGGCCCTTAACGCTTCGGTGGAAGCTGCCCGCGCGGGTGAACAAGGCCGTGGTTTTGCCGTGGTCGCCGGTGAAGTTCGTACCCTGGCAAGCCGCAGCGCCGAGGCAGCAAAAGAGATCCGCGCATTGATTTCCGATTCGCAAACGCACGTGGGTGAGGGCAGCGAGCTGGCGCAGCAGGCCGGGGAAACCATGGACGAAATCGCCGAAGAAATTATGCACATGACCAAACTGGTTCGCGAAATTGCCAACGCGTCAAACGAGCAAAGCCACGGTATTGAGCAGGTGAATATTGCGGTCAGCCAGATGGATGAAGCGGCACAGCAGAACGCGGCTTTAGTTGAGCAGTCCACTGCGGCAACGCATTCGCTTGAAGAGCAGTCGCAGCAGCTGGTCGCCGCGATGGCTTCGTTCCGTTATTGATTGAGTCACGCCTCTCCCTGGAAGGAGAGGCGCATTGTGCAGGGGAAATCAGGCGTCCGGGTATTCGCGAATAAAACGCTCTACGTCATCGACCATGTGTTTTGTGCCGACGAAGAACGGGCGGCGCTGGTGCAGCGTGGTAGGGATGATATCCAGAATTCTCTCTTTCCCGTCGCTGGCTTTCCCGCCGGCCTGTTCCGCGAGGAATGCCATTGGGTTGCCCTCATACAGCAAACGCAGCTTGCCTTCCGGGTGGCTGGCGGTGCTTGGGTAAAGATAAATCCCGCCTTTCAGCAGGTTGCGGTGGAAGTCCGCCACCAGTGAACCGATGTAGCGCGAGGTGTACGGGCGCTTGCTGGCGGCATCTTCTTCCTGGCAGAACTTGATGTACTTCTTCACGCCGGTCGGGAATTTAATGTAGTTGCCTTCGTTAATGGAGTAGGTGTTGCCTCTCTCCGGGAAGCGCATACGTTCCTGACTCAGGCAGAAAACGCCGAGAGAAGGATCGTAGGTGAAGGCGTGTACGCCGCAGCCGGTGGTGTAAACCAGCATCGTTGATGAGCCGTAAACCACGTAGCCGGCGGCAACCTGCTGGTTACCCGGCTGGAGGAAATCCTCCTCGGTGACCGGCGTGCCGACTGGCGTAATGCGGCGGTAAATAGAGAAAATGGTGCCAACGGACACGTTGACATCGATGTTAGAAGATCCGTCAAGCGGGTCCATCAGCACGACATATTTTGCCTGCTCGGCGCCTTCAAAGACCACGATCTCGTCTTCTTCTTCGGAGGCGATACCGGCCACAATACCGCGCGCTTTTAACGCTGCCTTCAGTTTTTCATTCGCGAACAGGTCGAGTTTTTGCTGCTCTTCGCCCTGCACGTTTTCGGCACCGCTCGCCCCCAGGATATCGACCAGACCGGCCTTATTGATATCGCGGTGGATGATTTTAGCGCCCAGCTTTATTGCCGACAGTAAAGCCGTGAGCTCACCGGTAGCATGGGAAAACTCATGCTGCTTTTCGACAATAAATTCACCTAACGTTTTCATAACACTTTCCCTGCATCATTATGTTGGATAAAGCGATCGCAACAATCTTAACAAATTTTCAAATTGTCGCGCACAGGTGAATCGCGCCAGCAAGATAAGGAATATCCTGAAATGCGTTTCGCCTCCGCAGCCATGCGGTTAGAATGTGCGCCAAACAAAGAAAGGATAGTTTCGTATGCGCATTCATATTCTAGGGATCTGTGGCACCTTTATGGGCGGCCTGGCGATGCTGGCACGCTCTTTAGGGCATGAAGTGACGGGCTCGGACGCCAATGTTTACCCACCGATGAGTACGCTGCTCGAAGAGCAGGGGATCTCGTTAATCGAAGGTTATGACGCAAGCCAGCTCGACCCGCACCCGGACCTGGTGATCATCGGCAACGCGATGACGCGCGGTAATCCGTGCGTGGAAGCCGTTCTTGAGCAGGGCATTCCGTATATGTCCGGCCCGCAGTGGCTGCATGATTTTGTGCTGCGTGACCGCTGGGTGATTGCGGTGGCGGGGACGCACGGGAAAACCACCACCGCCGGTATGGCGACCTGGATCCTTGAAGCCTGCGGCTACAAGCCTGGCTTTGTTATCGGCGGCGTACCGGGCAACTTTGACGTCTCTGCGCGTCTGGGCGATAGCCCCTTCTTCGTTATTGAAGCCGATGAATATGACTGCGCGTTCTTCGACAAACGCTCCAAATTTGTCCATTACTGCCCGCGGACGCTGATCCTCAATAACCTTGAGTTCGATCACGCGGATATCTTTGACGATCTGAAAGCGATCCAGAAGCAGTTCCATCACCTGGTGCGCATTGTCCCGGGGCAGGGCAAAATTATCTGGCCGGAAAACGACGCCAATCTGAAGCAAACCCTGGCGATGGGCTGCTGGAGTGAGCAGGAGCTGGTGGGCGATCAGGGCCACTGGCAGGCGAAGAAGCTGACGACCGATGCTTCTCAGTGGGAAGTTTACCTGGATGGCGAATGCGTTGGCACCGTGAACTGGCAGCTGGTCGGCGAACACAACATGCATAACGGCCTGATGGCTATTGCCGCTGCCCGGCATGTTGGCGTTACCCCCGCTGACGCGGCCCAGGCGCTGGGTAGTTTTGTGAACGCTCGTCGCCGCCTTGAACTGCGCGGCGAAGCGCATGGCGTCACCGTTTATGACGATTTTGCACATCACCCGACGGCGATTCTGGCTACGCTTGCTGCCCTGCGCGGGAAAGTGGGCGGCACCGCTCGCATTCTGGCCGTGCTGGAACCTCGTTCTAACACCATGAAAATGGGCGTCTGCAAAGACGATCTGGCTCCTTCGCTGGGGCGCGCGGACGAAGTGTTCCTGCTTCAGCCGCAGCACATTCCGTGGCAGGTTGCTGAAGTGGCGGAAGCGTGCGTGCAGCCAGCGCACTGGAGCGCAGACGTGGACACGCTCGCAGAGATGGTAGTGAAAACGGCCCAGCCTGGCGACCATATTCTGGTCATGAGCAACGGCGGCTTCGGCGGTATTCATCAGAAACTGCTGGATGGTCTGGCGAAGAAAGCTGAACAGCAGAGTGAGCAGGCGTTTTAAGCGCAGAGCATGATGAGAAAAAGGGCGTGCCTTACGGGACGCCCTTTTTGTTTAGTAGAGTTCAGGGGCCTTAGAATCTGGCCCAAAGCGGTTAGTTCCCGGCGTGCCATCCTGGCAGTTGAATGCCAGAATAATCAACCAGCCGACAATCGGGATTAACAGCAGCAGCAGCCACCAGGCTGAGCGGTCGGTGTCGTGCAGGCGGCGAAACTGGACTGCCCAAAGCGGCAGGAAAACCAGAACGGTATAAATCGTGGTGAGTGCCCCTTCATCCTTGGCGATGTGCAGCCCAAGCATTTTATCCAGCACGCTCAGCACGCCGGCCAGGATGAAGTTCACCAGATGAAACATCCAGTACTCTTTGCGGCGAGCCCGCCCGCCAAACCCAATGTAATTTCTTAATGCTTTGAAATACCAATCCATCTAAGGCCTGCCTTGATTATCCGACAATCACCTGAACGGGAAGCGATCGATTCAAGAATAGTCGTGAATGCCCAGGGCGTAAATCGTTGTTGTGCTGAATATTCTTAACTCTTCCTAAACCGCTCATCTCGTCCGTGCGGCTCGTCTAAATCTTGTGCAGGGCCGATGGAAATAATGCCGGTTGGGTTGATCGTTTTGTGGCTGCAATAATAATGGGTACGGATATGCGGGAAACTTACCGTTTCACGGACGCCGGCTAACTGATAGATATCGCGCAGGAAGCCGTAAAGATTTGGGTAGTCGCTGATGCGGTATTTATCGCACTTGAAGTGGGTGACATACACCGGGTCAAAACGGACAAGGGTCGTCCACAGGCGAATGTCTGCCTCGGTTAGCTGCGGGCCGGTTAAGTAGCGATGCTGACCAAGAATTTGCTCCAGACGCGCCAGGGAGATAAAGACTTTTTCAACGGCTTCATCGTAGGCTTCCTGAGAAGTGGCAAAGCCCGCTTTGTATACGCCGTTATTCACCGTGTCATAAATCCAGCCGTTCAGCTCATCAATCTCGCCTTTTAGCTCGTCGGGGTAATAGTTGCCGGGACGCGCACCCAGGGCATCAAAGGCCGTATTAAACATCCGAATGATTTCTGCGGACTCGTTGCTGACGATCGTCTGGTTTTTCTTATCCCAAAGTACGGGCACCGTCACGCGGCCCGTGTAATGAGGATCGGCCTGCAGATAAAGCTGGTAGAGGAACTCATGGTGGTAAAGCGTGTCGCCGGTTGCCTCCGGGAAATTTTCCGCGAACGTCCAGCCGTTTTGCAGCATCAGCGGGTTAACGACGGAAACGGAAATAAAGGGCTCGAGGCCTTTTAACTTACGCACGATAAGCGTCCGATGCGCCCAGGGGCAGGCGAGAGACACATACAGATGATAGCGATCTTTCTCTGCGGCGAATCCTGCTTTGCCGGAGGGCCCCGCTGCGCCGTCGGCAGTCAGCCAGTTGCGGAAGGCGGATTCAGAGCGTTTAAAGCGGCCGCCGGTCGATTTGGTGTCGTACCAGACGTCATGCCAGACGCCGTCGATGAGTTGTCCCATTTTTTCTCCTCCTCAATAGCAAAAAAGCGAAGACGGTGTCTTCGCTTTCTCGGTGTTCATCAGTATAGAACGCTTACCATTTTTTATTCAGGACGCGGTCAAGGCTGATTGCGCCTGGGCCGAAGACCGCCAGCAACAGGTAGCCACCTGCGATGGTGAAGTTTTTCATGAACATAATAGAGTTCACGCCTTCAGCAAAGTTGCTGTGGAACAGGAACGCGGTCAGCACGGTAAACAGCGCAGTGATCAGCGCGGTTGTACGGGTCAGGAAGCCGAACAGAATAGCCAGACCGCCGCCGAACTCAAGCAGAATGGTCAGCGGCAGCAGCGCACCCGGCACGCCCATGGCTTCCATGTACTGCTGTGTGCCTGCATAACCGGTGATTTTGCCCCAGCCAGCGGTAATAAACAGGATTGGCATCAGAATACGAGCAACCAGTACGCCAACATCTTCTAATTTTTTCATTTTTCTCTCCAGCGGTTCTTTTTTTCCGGCGTTCTCGGCCAGGGCTTAAAAGGTGTGCAAACTCCAGTGATTACCGATGTTTGCTGTCGATGGGGAGGATAATAGACGGGGTGAAAAAAGATTGTTAGCAAGGAAAACTGTCTAAGTTCTTCAAATATCCTGAGGAAACTAAGTCAGGAAAGTAAAAATACGAGGTATGGAAGAGAAGGGGCAGAAATAAAAACACCGCCAGAGGCGGTGTTTAAGTTTAGCGCGAAGGCGTGTTAAGCGTGTTACGAATCAGCCGCCAGGTGCTCCAGGCGCCAAATCCTCGTTTGGCCCAGCGCATGAACTTACCTGGGTGCTTCACCGTCCAGATTGCCAACACGCTGCTGGCGATCATCGCGTAGCTACGCAGGCTGACTAAGGTGTTCCAGCCGCGATCGTAGGGGCTGGTGACCTGCAGCCAGTCGCGTTTTGCGGCGCTGAGATCGAGCCGCTGCTGCTGAACCTGACTGAGCAGATAGGCTTTACGTTTATCACGTTCGGCATCGCTCATCGCTTATCCTCTTCCAGCAGGGCCCTGTCGTTTTCCAGCTCGCGCCGGGTGTGGCGCAGCAGGGTTGATTGACGAGACTTCCGCAGCGTCCAGATACCGCCGATCAATGCCAGCGACAGCAGGACGACGGTGGTAGCAATCATGGCGTTAAGACGATACTGCGGATCAACGGCCCAGATAATCAGCACCATCAGGCTCATTAAGCCAAAGGCAGCGAACAGCATGGTCAGCCCCAGCATCAGCAGAAGCTGAACGATGTGCGCTTTTTCCTCTTCCAGTTCGACGACGGCAAGACGCACGCGCGTTTCGACCATGCCGACCAGAATCGTCACCAGCCGCTGGCCAACGCCGAGTACGCTTTTGCCCGGCCCCTGGCTTTGGTGAGAATCCGCCATCTTAGCGACGTGCCAGCAGCACACCCAGCACGACGCCTACCGCCGCACCAATGCCTACACCGGTCCAAGGGTTCTCGCGAACATAATCATCCGCTTTGGCAGCCGCTTCACGGGTCTGTTTGGCGATGGCTTCGCTGGTTTCACCCAGGCGATCCCGGCTCTCTTTTAGCGTTTTTTCCGCTTTGGCACGCAGTTTGTCCAGTTCAGTTTTTGACTTGTCCGTGGACGCACTCAGGACTTCTTCAAGCGTATCTGCCAGGGATTTCAACTCAGCGCGTAAATGTTCTGACGTAGTATCTTTTGACATAGTTCTCTCCGAGTGTTTGAGATGGATCCTTAAAGTCTGCGACTACACAATCAGTAATCACGCTTCTCTAAAGCTTTGAGGCTATCTTCTGCTTCCGCAAGTTTCTTCTCGCGTTTGGTGATTTTGTCCGGGTCACCCTTCTGACGGGCTTCGATGAGATCGGCTTTACGCTCTTCGATTTCCGCTTTTTGTTTGGCTATCTTCTTTTGGTGCTCCGCACGCAGGCTAGTGTCGCTGCAGTTGGCGCGTACTTCACTCAGGGCCTTTTTCAGGCCATCAATACGGTGCTGATTATTATGTTTTTCCGCATAGCCAATCTCGCGTTGAATATCCTGCTCTTTCTCGTTGCACAAGGTATTTGCCTGTGCGGCAGAGGTTAGCGTGAGTAAAGCAAGAGCCAGTACGGTGCGGTAATTCATGGTTAAACCTTCCATTGTAAGACGAATCATAAAAGTATCAGACGATCATACTCCATGCGTCGTTCCAGAGTGTCGAAAAAGCGCAGATAAAGCGTAGTAAAAACAGCTAAAGCATAGTCATGAATCTGCTAAAAACCTAGAAGATGATAGCAAATTCAGACTGAAAGTAAGGGGTCAGCCGAGGTGGTTGTGGTCAGGGCGCAGAATAGAGAGCCAGGCTAGCGCGTCTTTATCGCCGTCCTGCTGGGCAATGACATACCCCTGAGGCAGCGTGCGGTTGAGGACTTCTTTCGCCGCCTCACTCTGCGCGCTGGAATCAAACGTGACCAATAGCGTGTTATTGAGCGGCGTAATGCTTTTAAAGCGGATACCGTTGGCATCCAGGTGGTGCCAGACATAAAAGCCATCGGGAATACTCCCGCCCTGCCGCGAGGCACGAATTTCGAGGGTGGAATCCTTATTCTGCATGCCGGACCACACCATCAGCGATGCAATCGCCAGGGCCCCAACAAGCAGCGCCGCCTTCAGGCGGCGTGTGAACGCTAATTTCATCGAATCCCTCTAACTGCTCTGGCCGCGTTTTTTACGCCAAAGCACGATTAACGAACCGACCAGACCGATGACCAGAAGCACCACCGGGATCAGCATCAGGCATGACATCAGGGCGTCTTCGTACTTCAGGAAGACAGGCGTTTTGCCCAGCAGATAACCCAGGGTGGTCAGAATCAATATCCACAGCAGGCCGCTCATCCAGTTGAAGAACTGAAAACGTGCGCTACTAAGACCTGATAATCCGGCAATAGTTGGCAGCAGGGTACGAACAAAAGCAATAAAGCGGCCAATGAGCAGCGCAGACAGCCCGTGCTTATGGAAAAGCTGATGTGAGCGCTGGTGATAATGGGCCGGCAGGTGTGACAGCCAGTTTTGTACAATACGGGTATTTCCCAACCAGCGCCCCTGGATATAGCCCAGCCAGCTGCCGAGGCTCGCGGCTATGGTCAACAGCGCCAGCGTTTCCGGGAAACCCATCGCCCCTTTGGCGATCAGTACCCCGACCAGTACCAGCAGGCTGTCGCCGGGTAAGAACGCAGCCGGAAGTATGCCGTTCTCAAGAAATATAATCATGAACAGCACAAAATAGAGCATGCCAATCATCGATGGATTGGCAAGCGTTTCAAAATCCTGGCTCCAGAGAGCGGAAAGCAGTTGAGTCAGTAGTTCCATTCAGGGTTCCTGGCACTTCGTTTAGGCCGCCGGTGAAACGGATGAGCAGAATGCAGCATGGTTTTTATTCTTATTTGCTGACAACAACCCACTGCCTGTGCTGCGGTGTCGAACTAATACCACGCGAAACGACAGCGGGATGGCGCTGAGCCCACACAGGCGGTGAAATTGCATCTAATTGTAACAAAACTACGCGTTATACGTCACAGTATTTGCAGTTTGTTGAGGAATGATTTTGCTTACTGGGGGAGAGGCTGGCGAGGGTATTTACAAACGCTGACACTATTTATGGTTTGCTTACCCTCGACCGGAAAAATGACTATTTTTGACCGTTTGCGGCTGTATCAAGGTGAATGACCGGGTTTTCTGCAAAGAAATAGCGGTCGGCATTGAATTCAAAATCATCGCTGGTGGCGTTAAACAGCATTTGACGGGTGTTTTCCAGATGCTGCCACATCGCCAGTTTTGCCGCATGTGGATCTTTACGAATCAGAGCTTTAAGAATCTGATCGTGATCATCACACCAGTTGTCTACCGGGCGCATATCGATGTGTTCGTGCAGTTTCTTCCAGTACGGGTTGTGGATGCGGTGACTCCACATTTTTTCGACGATGGTCGCCAGCGCGCCGTTTTGCGTAGCCAGTGCAACCTGGACGTGAAACTGCAGATCCCACTCAGAATCACGGTAAGTTTGCTCTTTTCGCGCTTTTTCCTGGATCTCCATCAGTTTCACAATATCTTGCTTGGTGACCTGGGTGGCGGCGAACTCCGCGATATTACTTTCAATAAGCTGCCTCGCCTGCAGCAGCTCGAAAGGGCCATAATTGGCAAACTCAAAACGCTCATCCGGCACGGTCATGTATTTTGCCTGGTTAGACATGACGTGAATGCCCGAGCCCTTGCGAACCTCAACGTAGCCTTCCACTTCCAGCATGATGATTGCTTCGCGGACGACGGTGCGGCTGACGTTTTTCTCTTCGGCGATAAACCGCTCCGCAGGCAGTTTTTCCCCGACCTGATAAACACCGGTTTCAATGCGTTGTTTTAATTCGGCGGCAAGCTGCTGATAAAGGCGGCGGGGTTCTACGGCATCCATAAGTTGCTCCGGAAGAGGGCTGTACGTGAATAAATTTGTTATACCACTTTTCCCGGTGACGCTCTAGCAACCAACGTGAGAATTGCCGCCCGAAGGCGGCGGTTTTTACATCAAGACTGTGTCACGGCCTCCGGGGCGGGAGCAGTGGCTGCGAGTTCGCTGGCAGACTGGTTTTTCAGCACCGTCCAGATAACAATCGCGCCGAGGAGATCGAACACGGCAAGCGCCGCGAAAAGCGGACTGAATCCCATTGTGTCGGCCAGCGCGCCGACGACCAGGGCAAACAAGGTGCTGGCGGTCCAGGCTGCCATGCCCGTCAGGCCGTTCGCCGTGGCGACTTCGTTCCGGCCAAAAACGTCGGACGACAGGGTGATTAACGCCCCGGACAGCGCCTGATGAGCAAATCCACCCACGCAGAGCAAGGCAATCGCCACGTAAGGGCTGGTAAACAGGCCTATCGTGCCAGGCCCAATCATCAGGATGGCCCCCATAGTGACCACCAGCTTGCGAGAAACAATCAGGTTAACGCCAAACCAACGCTGGAACAGCGGCGGTAAATAGCCCCCAAGAATGCAGCCAAAGTCGGCAAACAGCATGGGCATCCACGCGAACATCGCGATTTCTTTCAGGTTGAAGCCGTAGGCCTTAAACATGAACAGCGGGATCCAGGCATTGAATGTGCCCCACGCGGGTTCGGCCAGGAAGCGTGGCAGGGCGATGCCCCAGAACTGGCGGTTACGCAGGATTTTCCACGCCGACATCTTTTTCGTGTTATCGGTCTGGTGCTGGGCTTCCTGGCCGCTAATGATGTACTCACGCTCTTCGCTGGTGAGTTTTTTCTGGTCGCGGGGGTTTTTGTAGAACCACAGCCAGATCATGGCCCAGATAAAGCTCAGTGCGCCGGTTATCATGAACGCCATCTGCCAGCTGTGCATCACAATGGCCCAGACCACCAGCGGCGGGGCAATCATTGCCCCAATGGAAGAGCCGACGTTGAAGTAGCCCACCGCAATAGAGCGTTCTTTGGCGGGGAACCACTCGCTGCTGGCCTTTAATCCTGCGGGGATCATCGCCGCTTCGGCGGCACCGACTGCGCCACGGGCAAGTGCGAGACCGCCCCAACTCCCCGCCAGCGCGGTTGCTCCACAGAAAATAGCCCAGGCGACGGCGAACACCGCGTAGCCCACTTTGGTGCCCAGCACGTCGAGCAGATAGCCCGCGACAGGCTGCATAACGGTATAACAAGCCGAATAGGCGGCGATGATCCACGAGTATTGCTGCGTGGTGATATTCAGTTCGCTCATCAGCGTGGGCGCCGCGACGGCCACCGTGTTGCGGGTCAGATAGCCCAGCACGGTGCCCAGCGTCACCAGCGCTATCATGTACCAGCGTAAACCTTTTATTTTTCGCATTTCTAACCCCATCCCGTCTTTATTGTGAACGTTGTTCCCGATAAATCGGCTCCGTTCCTGCTCTTGTCACCCATGGGCCGGGGCAAGCGTTGCCCGGCAAGAGGTACTGCGACGGTTTGAACGATAACTTGTCATACATCTTTATAGGTTGAGTGATATCACAAAAGCATTTTCGCGTAATGTTGGGCTATACCTTGCTCTCAGGTCAGTATCGGCGCGGGATTTAGTCCGTTTTATGCACATAAAGACGGAAATTATGTGTTTGTTTTGTGACCATTGACGCAAAATTGAGGTCGTTGCAGGGAAATTGGTGTGATAACTTCGTGCCATCATGATGCGAATGCATAGCACCGTTATCTGCAGAGGATATCTCTTATGACCCCCTTTATGACTGAAGACTTTCTTCTTGATACTGAATTCGCCCGCCGCTTGTACCATGACTACGCGAAATCGCAGCCCATTTTTGATTACCACTGCCACCTGCCGCCGCAGCAAATAGCGGACAACTATCGCTTTAAAAACCTGTATGACATCTGGCTGAAAGGGGATCACTACAAGTGGCGAGCAATGCGAACTAACGGCGTGGCTGAGCGGCTGTGTACCGGCGATGCCAGCGACCGCGAAAAGTTTGATGCCTGGGCTGCCACCGTGCCGCATACACTCGGCAATCCGCTCTATCACTGGACGCATCTGGAGCTGCGCCGCCCGTTTGGTATTACCGGCAAACTGCTCTCGCCGGCAACGGCGGAAGACATCTGGCAGCAGTGTAACGCTTTGCTGGAGCAGGATTCGTTCACCGCCAGAGGCATCATGCAGCAGATGAACGTGAAAATGGTCGGCACCACTGACGATCCGGTGGATTCTCTGGCGCACCACGCCGCCGTGGCCAAAGATGGCAGCTTCGACATCAAAGTGCTGCCGAGCTGGCGGCCGGACAAAGCCTTTAATATCGAACAGGCGACATTTACCGGCTACATTTCGACGCTGGCCGCCGTGTCCGACACCGATATTCGTCGCTTTAGCGACCTCCAGGCGGCGCTGAGCAAAAGACTCGATCATTTTGCTGCCCACGGCTGTAAGGTCGCCGATCACGCGCTGGACGTGGTGGTCTTTGCCGAAGCGGATGAAGCTACGCTGGATGCTATTCTTGCCCGTCGTCTGGCTGGCGGCGCGGTTAACGACACCGAAGTCGCGCAATTTAAAACGGCGGTGCTGGCCTGGCTTGGCACGGAATACGCCCGTCGCGGCTGGGTGCAGCAGTACCATATCGGCGCGCTGCGCAACAATAACCAGCGGCAGTTCCGCCTGCTGGGGCCGGATGTAGGCTTTGATTCGATAAACGATCGCCCGCTGGCCGAGCCGCTGTCGAAACTGTTAAGTAAGCAAAATGAAGAAAACCTGCTGCCGAAAACTATTCTCTACTGCCTCAATCCTCGGGATAACGAGGTGATTGGCACGATGGTCGGTAACTTCCAGGGAGAAGGGATGCCAGGCAAAATGCAGTTCGGCTCCGGCTGGTGGTTTAACGATCAGAAAGACGGCATGGAGCGGCAGATGACCCAGCTTGCCCAGCTTGGGCTGCTGAGTCGCTTCGTTGGTATGCTAACCGACAGCCGCAGTTTCCTCTCCTACACGCGCCACGAATACTTCCGCCGTATTCTGTGCCGCATGCTTGGCCACTGGGTCCAGGCGGGGGAAGTGCCTGAAGATATGCCGCTGCTGGGGGAGATGGTGAAAAACATCTGTTTCAACAACGCCCGCGACTACTTTGCCATTGAGCTGAACTGAGGCCGCGATGCGATATATCAGGATCCATGCGCTGGATAACGTTGCTGTCGCGTTGGTGGACCTGCCGGAAGGCGAAGAGATAGGTACTCCGCCGGAAGCTTTCAGGCTGCGCCAGCCGATCGCGCGCGGCCATAAGTTTGCGCTCCAGCCAATTGCCGAAGGGGCAAACGTCGTGAAGTACGGCTTGCCTATTGGTCACGCACTTTGCCATGTCGCCGCAGGTGAGCATCTGCATTCCCATAACCTGCGCACCAACCTTAATGACGTCGATGAATACCGCTATCAGCCGGAAGTCGTGCCAGCGGCGGAGCCTTTTGGCGACCGGAACGTCAACATCTATCGCCGCAGCAACGGCGCGGTCGGCGTTCGTAACGAGCTATGGATCCTGCCGACTGTTGGCTGCGTGAACGGCATGGCTCGCCAGATGCTGAGCCGTTTCCTGCAGGAAACCAATAACGCCCCGGATATCGACGGTGCCTGGCTGTTCAGCCATCAGTTTGGCTGCTCCCAACTGGGGGACGACCATCTCAACACCCGCACCATGCTGCAAAACATGGTGCATCACCCAAACGCGGGCGCGGTGCTGGTGGTGGGGCTGGGCTGCGAGAACAATCAGATCGCTGCTTTCCGCGAAACCTTAGGTGAATACGACCCAGAACGCGTTCATTTCATGGCGCTTCAGCAGCAGGACGATGAGGTTGAAGCGGGGCTGGAGCATCTCCACGCTTTGTATGAGGTCATGCGCCACGACAGGCGCGAACCGGGTAAACTGAGCGAGCTGAAATTCGGGCTGGAATGCGGCGGTTCGGACGGCCTCTCCGGTATTACCGCCAACCCGATGCTGGGCCGGTTCTCGGACTATATGGTGGCGAACGGTGGCACCACGGTACTGACGGAAGTGCCGGAAATGTTCGGCGCGGAACGGCTGTTGATGAGCCATTGCCGGGACGAAGCCACGTTTGAGAAAACCGTGGCGATGGTCAACGACTTCAAACGCTACTTCATTGCACACCAGCAGCCCATCTACGAGAATCCGTCGCCGGGGAATAAAGCGGGCGGGATCACCACGCTTGAGGAGAAATCCCTCGGCTGTACGCAAAAAGCCGGTGAAAGCCAGGTGGTCGATGTTCTTCGCTATGGAGAAAGGCTAAAACAGGCTGGCTTAAACTTGCTGAGTGCGCCGGGTAACGACGCGGTCGCCACCAGCGCGCTGGCGGGAGCTGGCTGCCATATGGTGTTGTTCAGTACCGGGCGAGGGACGCCCTACGGCGGCTTTGTGCCGACGCTAAAAATCGCCACTAACAGCGAACTGGCCGCGAAAAAACCGCACTGGATAGACTTTGACGCAGGCAGGCTGCTGCATGGCAGCACGATGCCCGAGCTGCTGGCGCAGTTTATTGAGACGATAGTTGAGAAAGTGAACGGCGCGCCAACCTGCAACGAGAAAAATGATTTTCGCGAGCTGGCGCTGTTTAAAAGCGGCGTCACGCTATGAGTGCCTTCTCCCCAGCGGTGAGGAGAAAAACACTTAATAGGGTAGAGCAGTCCGCAATCTATCCCCTCTAATAGGGTAGAGCAGTCCACAATCTATCCCCTCTCCCTTGTAGGGAGAGGGTTAGGGTGAGGGGAAAACCAGAAGCGATGCTGCGGTTTAAGTCAGTGCCGAACACCCAGCATGGCTCGTTGATATTAGCCGCGTAACAAATCTGCCTTCGCCAGACGAGCATCTTCTGCCTGGCAAACGGCGGCAGTAAAGATAACGTCGGTAGAAGAGTTCAACGCGGTTTCGCAGGAATCCTGCAATACGCCGATGATAAAGCCGACCGCCACCACCTGCATGGCAATCTCGTTCGGTATGCCAAACATGCCGCAGGCCAGTGGGATCAGCAGCAGCGAACCGCCCGCCACGCCGGAAGCCCCACAGGCGCAAAGTGAAGCCACCACGCTCAGCAGCAGCGCGGTCGGTAGATCCACAGGCACGCCCAGCGTATGCACTGCCGCCAGCGTCAGCACCGTAATCGTGATGGCCGCCCCGGCCATATTGATCGTTGCCCCCAGAGGAATCGACACCGAATAAGTATCGCGATCCAGGTTCATCTTCTGGCACATGTTCATGTTAACCGGAATATTCGCCGCCGAGCTGCGGGTAAAGAACGCGGTCACCCCGCTTTCGCGCAGGCAGGCCAGCACCAGCGGATACGGGTTACGGCGAGTGGTCATAAACACCAGCAGCGGGTTGATGATCAGCGCCACGCCAAACATACAGCCCATCAGCACCAGCAGTAGCTGGGCATAGCTCCAGAGCGTGGAGAAACCGGTGGTGGCAAGCGTGGAGGCGACCAGGCCAAAGATCCCAATAGGGGCGAAGCGGATCACCACCTTCACGATAAACGTCACCGCGTCAGACAGGTCGTTCACCAGATTTTTGGTCGTTTCGTTTCCGTGGCGCAGCGCAAATCCCAGGCCGACCGCCCACACCAGAATACCGATGTAGTTAGCGTTCAGCAGGGCGTGTATCGGGTTGGCAATCACGCTCATCAGTAAACCGTGAACCACCTCGACGATCCCGGATGGCGGCGTAATGTCCGTGGCGCTGCTGGTCAGATGGAGCGTGGAGGGGAACATAAAGCTAACGACAACGGCGGTCAGCGCGGCGGAGAAGGTGCCCAGTAAATAGAGCACCAGGATAGGGCGAATATTGGTTTTTTGGCCCTGCTGATGATTCGCGATGGAAGCCATCACCAGCGTGAGCACCAGCACCGGCGCCACGGCTTTCAATGCGCCGACGAACAGCGTGCCGAGCAGGCCGGTTGCGATAGCGGCAGGTTTTGAGACCAGCGCGAGCAGAATACCCAGCACCAGGCCAACGAGAATTTGTTTTACGAGGCTGCCGCGGGCAAAGCGCTGCAGTAGTCCAGAAGCTTGCGAACTCATGAATACCTTCCTGTGTTTCAGTGATGTCGTGCTGTGCCGCGTGCGTAGTGCGCTACGTCTGTGCGGTTGTAAGAAAATGTGTTTGCCCGGTGAGTATAAGGAAAAGCGGTGAGGGAAAAAGCATTTCAAGCTGGAATTGCGCTCAGCGTTAGATTTTGCAACTAATTATTAACATGTGCGTCACATATTCAGCAGTTTGATGCGATAGCGGATTGCCAGAATGAAAAAGGGGCATTACGCCCCTTAATTTGTGATGAGAAGCTGGTCTATTTGACCGGCGTCTTTTGGTCGTTACGGTGGTTGACCCACGCATTGATAATCAGCGTTCCCGCCAGAATCCCACCCACTACGCCGAGCGAAACGGCGACAGGAATATGGTAGAAATCAACGATCAGCATCTTGATACCGATAAACACCAGGATCACCGACAGGCCATATTTCAGCATCGAGAAACGCTCTGCCACGCCCGCCAGCAGGAAGTACATGGCGCGCAGGCCGAGGATCGCGAACAGGTTAGATGTCAGCACGATAAACGGGTCGGTGGTGACCGCGAAAATCGCCGGAATGCTATCTACCGCGAAAATCACGTCGCTCAGCTCGACCAGAATCAGCACCAGCAGCAGGGGAGTGGCGTACAGGAGGCCGTTCTGGCGCACGAAGAAGCGCTCGTTCTCAATTTTGTCCGTCATGCGCAGATGACTGCGCAGCCAGCGAACCAGCGGTTTATCGCCGATGCCGCTATCGTCCTCTTTTGCCAGCGCCATTTTCACACCGGTGAAGAGCAGGAAAGCGCCGAACACATACAGCAGCCATTCGAACTGGGTAATCAGCCAGCTGCCGCCGAAGATCATGATGGTCCTGAGGATTATTGCGCCCAGCACGCCGTATACCAGCACACGCCGCTGCAGCGCAGCAGGCACGGCAAAGTAGCTGAACAGCATCAGCCAGACGAAGACGTTATCGACCGCCAGCGCTTTTTCAATCAGATAACCGGTGAGGAAGGCCAGCGCCTGAGTATCGGCGACTTCACGGCCAGCGGTGCCGCTGAGATACCACCAGAAAGCGAGGTTAAACAGCAGGGAAAGTGAAACCCAGACCAGCGACCAGACGGCCGCCTGTTTCATCGACATGGTGTGCGAGCCACGACGGCCCTGAACCAGCAGATCGATCGCCAGCATGATGGCGACCACGACGGCGAAGCTGCCCCAGAGCAGCGGAGTACCGACAGTATGCATAATAAGATTCCTTGAAAACAAAAACGGCCAACATCAGAAGACGCCAGCCGCTTTCGCTTGCAACAGGGATCTCGCCTTCCGGCAAGGTCTCACTTACGACGTTTTCACGTCGCCCGGCAACCGGATGCTTGCGCATCGTAATGACGATTAACCGGCAATGAAGTTACTCCCCTTTGCAGGTAACAAAATATGACAAGCCATGGCTTTGGTCAATATTTGATACCCACTTTTATATGAAATACTTTACGCCGTGGCCTGCTGGTCCACGTCGTCCGCCGGGAACTTCACCCCGGTCTGGCGGCGAATCTCGGTCGCCAGTGCCGACGTAATGCGCGATGTTACCAGTCCGGCGTGATTAACCTCATTCTCTTCCACCAGGCGCGCGAACGTCTCCGCTTCGTAAAGCATGGTGTTGATATGCTGCGGCAGGCTCAGATCCTGCGGTTTGCCGCCGCGCGGGATAAACGTCACCCGCTGGCATTCAGAGATTTTTTCGATCACCAGCGATCCGGCTTCGCCCTGAATTTCGCTTGGGATCGTCGAGTCGCTCACTTTGGAATGCAGCAGGGTAACGTCAAAATCACCGTAGTTCAGCTGCACGGTGCCGTGTGCGTCTACGCCGCTGTCCAGCAGGGAAGAGGTGGCGTGAACGGCTTGCGGCTCGCCCCACAATGCCGCCGCTGAGGCCAGCACGTAGAAACCGATGTCCATGATCGAGCCGTTAGAAAATGCCGGATTAAAGGTGTTCGGGTTTTCACCGTCGAGGTAGCGCTGGTAGCGGGAAGAGTACTGGCAGTAGTTGAGCAGCACCTTGCGAATTTTCCCCACCTTCGGCAGTGCCTGCTGCAGGGCAATAAAGTTCGGCAGGCTGGCGGTTTTAAACGCCTCGAACAGCACCACCTGATTTTCGCGGGCGCAGGCGATGGCCGCTTCAACTTCGGCCAGATTAGACGCCAGCGGCTTCTCGCAAATAACGTGTTTTTTGTGGCTCAGGAACAGCAGGCTCTGCGGGCCGTGCAGCGAGTTAGGGCTGGCGATATACACCGCGTCGATTGCATCGCTCTGCGCCAGCTCATCCAGCGAAGTAAACAGATGCTCCACCGGGTAATCGTTGGCGAAGCTTTGCGCCTGTTCGAGGCTGCGGGAGTACACCGCAGTCAGCTTAAATTTGCCGCTCTCATGGGCGGCATCTACGAACTGGCGGGTGATCCAGTTGGTTCCAATCACAGCGAAACGTATCATAAACGGGGGCGTTCTCCGGAAGTCGATAGTCAATAAATCGGGGCTTTATCAAGCCGCGCCGCTCAGCGCCAGCTGGGTAAGCCAAAGTCGTGTATCGAATTCTAACTGGTGATACTGCGGTTCCATATGACAGCACAAGGAGTAAAAAGCTTTGTTGTGATCCTTCTCCTTAAGATGCGCCAGTTCGTGAACCACAATCATGCGTAAAAAAGCTTCAGGGGCGGAGCGAAATACGGTCGCCACGCGAATTTCCGCCTTAGCTTTTAATTTGTTGCCCTGCACGCGGGAAATCGCGGTATGCAGCCCCAGCGCGTTGTTCAGCACGTGGATCTTGTTGTCATAGGCGACTTTATTTATCGGGGGCGCATTGCGCAGAAACTGGCTTTTCAACTCCTGAGTGTAAGCATAAAGCGCTTTATCGGTCGCGATGTTGTGCCCCTGCGGGTAGCGTTTTTCCAGCACCGCGCCGAGGCGCTGCTCGCTAATCAGGGTGCGCACCTGCGAGAGCAAATGCTCCGGATAGCCGCTTAAATAAATCAGTTCGCTCATGCTTGTCTCAGGTTGAAGGAAAAAAAGGTATACTCTCGCCCCCGCTATGGGGATATCACCAAACTTTACCATCCAGGAGGGCCGATGAGCCAATTAGACAACGGTTTTCGTTCACTGACGCTGAAGCGTTTTCCGGAAACGGACGACGTAAACCCGCTGCAGGCGTGGGAAGCGGCAGATGACTACCTGTTGCAGCAGGTAGACGAACTTGAGCCAGTCGGCCCCGTTCTTGTTTTTAACGACACGTTCGGCGCGCTGGCCTGCGTGCTGGCTGAACACAAGCCTTACAGCATTGGCGACTCGTACTTAAGCGAACTGGCCACGCGGGAAAACCTGCGCGAGAACGACATCCCGGAAAACAGCGTCACCTTCCTCGACAGCACCGCGGCTTACCCGCAGGCGCCGGGGCTGGTGCTGATTAAAATTCCTAAGACGCTGGCCCTGCTTGAGCAGCAGCTGCGTGCGCTGCGCAAAGTCGTGACGCCGGAAACCCGCATTATTGCGGGTGCGAAAGCGCGGGACATTCACAACTCCACGCTGGAGCTGTTTGAAAAAATTTTAGGGCCAACCACGACCACGCTGGCGTGGAAAAAAGCGCGTCTGATTAACCCGACCTTCACCCAACCAGAGCTGGCAGATGTGCCGGAAACGCTGAGCTGGAAGCTGGAGGGCACCGAGTGGACGATTCACAACCACGCCAACGTCTTCTCCCGCACCGGGCTGGATATCGGCGCGCGTTTCTTCCTCGAAAGTTTGCCGTCGGACCTGGAAGGCGAGATTGTCGATCTGGGCTGCGGTAACGGCGTGATTGGCCTGACCCTGCTGGAGAAAAAACCGCTGGCGCAGGTGGTGTTTGTGGATGAATCGCCGATGGCGGTGGCTTCCGCGCGCCTGAACGTTGAAACCAACCTGCCGGGCGATATCGACCGCTGTGAGTTTATGATCAACAACGCGCTGTCCGGCGTGGAGCCTTTCCGCTTTAACGCCGTACTGTGCAACCCGCCGTTCCACCAGCAGCATGCCCTGACGGATCAGATCGCGTGGGAAATGTTCCACCATGCTCGCCGCTGCCTGAAAATCAACGGCGAGCTGTACATTGTGGCCAACCGCCACCTCGACTACTTCCGCAAGCTGAAGAAGATCTTCGGCAACTGCACCACGGTGGCAACGAACAACAAGTTCGTGGTGCTGAAAGCGGTGAAGTTAGGTCGTCGCCGCTAAATCTCCAGCGCTAAACGGGTGCCCTGCGCAATTGCGCGCCGGGCATCCAGCTCCATTGCCACATCGGCCCCGCCAATTAAATGCACGGCTTTACCCATCGCCTGTAAAGGCTCAGCCAGCTCGCGGCGCGGATTCTGCCCGGCACAAATAATCACGTTATCCACTTCCAACAGCTGTGGCTCCCCGCCGACGGTGATATGCAGCCCGGCATCGTCAATACGCTCGTAGCTCACGCCAGCCAGCATTTTCACGCCTCGCGCGGCAAGCGTAGTGCGGTGGATCCAGCCCGTCGTTTTGCCCAGGCCTTCGCCCGGTTTGCTGGTTTTACGCTGCAGCAGGAAGATACTGCGCGGGCTTTTGTGCAGATGAGGCCCTTCCGGGCGCAGGCCGCCTGACGTTTGCAGGCTGGTATCAATCCCCCATTCCACGCAGAACTCGGCGATGCTTTGGCTGGTGGATGCCCCTTCCTGGCTCAGGTACATCGAAGTATCAAACCCGATGCCGCCCGCACCAATCACCGCTACGCGTTTGCCCACCGGCGCTTTGTCGCGCAGCACATCGACATAGCTCAGCACCTTCGGATGCCCGATGCCGTCAATTCCCGGCAGGCGCGGCTCAATCCCGCAGGCCAGAATAACTTCGTCATAGTCGGACAGCATCTCCGGGGTAACGTACTGATTCAGGCGAACGTCCACGCCGGTGAGGGCCAGCTTTCGGCGGTAGTAGCGCAGCGTTTCGAAAAACTCCTCTTTGCCGGGGATCTGTTTGGCGATATTAAACTGCCCGCCAATCTCCGCCGCAGCGTCAAACAGCGTGACGCTATGGCCGCGCCCGGCGGCGTTGACCGCAAAGGCCAGTCCGGCGGGGCCAGCACCTACCACCGCAAGGCGCTTCGGTTGTGAAACAGGCACAACCGGCATTTTGGTTTCATGGCAGGCGCGCGGGTTGACGAGGCAAGAGGTGACTTTACCCACGAAGATCTGATCCAGACAGGCCTGATTGCAGCCGATGCAGGTATTGATTTCATCGGCGCGATTCGCAGCGGCCTTAGAAACAAACTCGGCGTCAGCCAGGAAAGGGCGCGCCATCGACACCATATCCGCATCGCCGTCGGCCAGGATCTGCTCGGCGGTTTCCGGGGTGTTGATTCGGTTGGTGGTCACCAGCGGCAGCGCGACATGGCCTCTCAGTTTTTTGGTTACCCAGCTAAAAGCGCCGCGTGGCACGGAGGTCGCGATGGTAGGAATACGGGCTTCGTGCCAGCCGATACCGGTATTAATCAGCGTCGCACCCGCTTTTTCTATCGCTTTGGCAAGGGTGACGGCCTGCTCAAAGTTGCCGCCGCCTTCGACGAGGTCGAGCAGCGACAGGCGGTAAATAATAATAAATTCTTTGCCAACGCGTTCTCTCACAGTACGCACGACTTCAACGGCAAAACGCATTCTGCGTTCGTAGTCTCCGCCCCATTCATCGTCGCGCTGGTTGGTGCGGGCGGCCAAAAACTGGTTAATCAGGTAGCCTTCCGAGCCCATGATCTCCACGCCGTCATACCCGGCTTCACGCGCCAGGCTGGCGCAGTGGGCAAAGTCCTCAATCAGCGTTAACACTTCTTCGTGGCTGAGCTCATGAGGTTTAAACGGGTTGATCGGCGCCTGAATGGCCGACGGAGCGACCAGCTTAGGCTGGTAGCTGTAGCGCCCGGTGTGCAGGATCTGCAGGGCAATTTTGCCGCCTTCGCGGTGCACCGCCCCGGTCACAATCTGGTGATGCGCCAGCTGGCTTTTGTCGTTCAGCACCGCGCCGTGGGCAACGGTCACCCCGGAGGCCGACGGGGCGATCCCGCCGGTGACAATCAGCGCCACGCCGTGCCGGGCGCGCTCGGCATAGAAAGCGGCAAGGCGCTCAGCGCCGTCCGGCAGCTCTTCCAGCCCGGTGTGCATCGAGCCCATCAGCACGCGGTTTTTCAAAGTGGTGAAGCCAAGATCCAGCGGGGCAAGCAGCGACGAGTAGCTCATAATAAATCCCAATTTGTAACATTATTGTTATGTGGTCGGATGAGTTCTAATTTAGCCGTCGCAGGGCAAAAGGGAAAAGGGGAGTGCGGCGAATGTGATGAGAGTCATATTCCCGCCTCCCCGAAAGCAAAATCAGGCGCGAGCCTCCTTCAGCAGCTTCTGAATAACCTGCTCCTGCTGCTCGTAATTCCCCTCGCCGAAAGAGACATTGCGCAGCTGTCCGCGAGCGTCGAAGTAATAATGCGCTGGCCAGTACTGGTTTCCGAAGGCATTCCAGATCTGGTAGTTATTGTCGGTGACGACCGGGTACGGCAGCTGCCACTTGGCTACTGCCTTTTTCACCGAATCCAGATCTTTCTCCCACGGGTACTCCGGCGTATGCACGCCAATCACCACCAGGCCCTGATCTTTATACTTGTTGGCCCATTCCCGGACGTGCGGCAGCGCGTGCTGGCAGTTAATGCAATCGAAGGTCCAAAAATCGATCAGCACGACTTTGCCTTTCAGCGCCTCTGGCGTCAGCGGCGGGCTATTGATCCATGCGGTTCCCCCGGAAAGCGGCGGCATTGCACTGGTGGGCGCGGGATCCACAATAGGCTGCAGCTTAGGCGCTGGCGTGGCGGCGGGGGAGAAGGCCAGCAGGCGCTGCTCCAGCTTCGCGCCGAAACCGTTAGCGTTTTGCAGCACCGCCGTGGTGCCGGAGGCGATAAACGCCACCGTGGCAAGCATAGCCACGCCAGCCGCGCGACGAAGCTGGGCCATCAGTGCCATTTTTTCACGCAGGCGAGCCAGCAGCCGGTGACCGCAGAACCACAGCAGCGCCAGCATCAGCGCGCAGCCGCTGCCGTAGGCCGCCAGCAGCAGGCCGGTGGTGACAGCCGAAGAGCCGGACAAGCCGAGGCCGAGAATGGCCCCCAAAATCGGCCCCGCGCAGGGCGACCAAAGCAGCCCCACCGCCAGTCCGGCCAGAAAAGCCGACAGCGTGCCGCGAGTGCGGTAGCTTTGGTTGTTGATGGCATTCCCCACCTGCACCGCCGGGCGCATCAGCCGTTCGGCAAGCGCGGGGAAGATGAGCGTGAGCGCGGCAAGCGCCAGCATCCCCAGCGCTACCCAGCGGCCAGCCAGCGTGGCGCGCACGATCCACTCTCCGGCAGCGCCGACCAGCAAAGCTACGGCGGTGAACATGGCCACCATGCCGGCAAGCAGGGCGATGATTTGGCTATTTTTGCCGCGAAATGCAGCGAAAAGCAAAGGAATAACGGGCAGCGTACAGGGGCTTAATAAACTGAGCATACCGCCAAGAAAGGCAATCAGAACGGGCATAACACACCTCACGGTTACAGGATGATTTCGGGGTATTTAACCCGCCTGATGTGTTCGTGATGTGTGGGAAAACCGTCCTGATTGTCAGTTTGTTTGTCGGCGACTCGGCGGCATACAGAGCGATACAATCAGGCTACAGGCAGCGTGATGCAGGCCTGCAAACCGCCCTGTGGCCGGTTAGTCAGCGTTAATTTCCCCCCTAACTGGCCGACAAGCTGGGCGGCTATCGCCAGCCCAAGCCCGGTGCCGCCGGTGTCGCGATTTCTGGAACTTTCCACGCGGTAAAAAGGCTGCAACACGGCGTCCAGCTCCTCCTCGGGGATCCCCGGCCCGTTATCGCACACTGCCAGCGTGACCTGGCTGGCTCCCGCCGTCAGGCTGACTTCAGCGGCGGTGCCGAACTTCAGCGCATTATCCAGCAGGTTGGTCAGAATACGGCGCAGCGCCTGGGGGCGGGTCGAAAGCTGGAGTGACACTTCCGGCGCGGCAAACGTCACGGCTTTGCCAACGTCCTGATAATCGCAGGCAATGCTGTCCACAAACGCCCTCAACTCAATCCGCTGGGGAGCCTCTTCCAGACTTTCCGACGACCTTGCATAAGCGATGCCCTCGCGGACGAGATGCGTCATGTTGTCCAGATCCTGCATTAGTTTGTCGCGCAGTTCCGGCTCGTCGCTCATTTCCAGGCGCAGCTTCATGCGGGTAATCGGCGTCTGTAAGTCATGCGAAATGGAGGCCAGAATTTGCGTGCGTTCTTTCAGGTGCCCCTGGATTCTGGCCTGCATCGCGTTAAACGCTTTGGCCGCGTGTTCCACTTCCAGCGGGCCGCTTTCCTGCATGTCCACGGGACTTGAGCTGGCGGGTTCCAGCGCTTCAACGGCGCGGGTAAAACGGGTAAACGGCAACACCACCTGGCGCACGGCAAACCACGCGCAAAGCGCCAGCAGGACAAGCTGGATGGCAATCACCACCGGCAGCCAGGTTTCAATCGGCGGCATACGCGGCGTAAGGTCGATGGTCAGCGGCGAGCCGTCGGCCAGCGTCAAATGCGCCTGAATATGGGAGCGCATACCGGGAATGGAGGTGAAATCGAGCTGATAATGCTCGCCCAGCGCCTCGTTCAGAGATGCAATAGCGTCTTTAGAACGTTCGTCGGTGGGTGGTTTGCCCGGTGTCCCTGGCCCAAGAATGTAGTGATAATTTTCCCGGGCGAGCCGGTCCAGCCAGGCCGGTCGCTCATTGGCCGGTAGCTTGTCGAGGATCGCGACGCTGGTGGCAACGTTGTTTTGCAGGTTATCCAGCATCACGCTGCGGGCGCTGTTCATTCTCTCGAGCGTGGTTAGCGCCAGGGTCAGGCCGTTAGCCAGAAACAGGCCGACGAGAATGATGAGAAACAGCCGGGAAAGCAGAGTTCGGGGCCAAAGCCTCATTCTCGCGCCTCAACGATCGTCACGGGAACGGAAAGCACATAGCCTTCGCTACGCACGGTTTTGATGTAGGCCGGGGTGCGGGCATCCTCATTTAAGCGCTGGCGGACGCGGCTGACCAGTAAATCGATCGAGCGCTCGAATAGCTCTGCATCGCGGCCTTGAGTCAGGTTCAGCAGCTGATCGCGTGTCAAAACGCGCTGCGGGTGATCCAAAAACACGCGCAGCAGGCGATATTCCGCCCCGCTCAGGGCAACGATCGTGCCTTGTAAATCAATCAGATGCCGGGCCGAAGTATCAAGCTGCCACTCGCCAAAAGCGATGATCCTGCCCGCTTCGGTCACCTGCAAATTGGGGGGTAACGCGCGGAAGCGACGAAGGATCGCCTTGATCCGCGCCAGCAGTTCTCGGGCGACAAAAGGTTTTACCACGTAGTCGTCCGCGCCCATTTCGAGGCCGAGGATCCGGTCGCTGTCTTCGTTTCTGGCGGTCAGCATTAAAATAGGCAGATCTTTGTGCTTATCGCTGCGCAGCTGGCGGCAGAGCGTCAGCCCGTCGTCGCCGGGCATCATCACGTCCAGCACCACTAAATCGACGTGCTGCTTATCCAGAACGGAACGCATCTCCTTGCCGTTGGCCGCGCCGCTGGCCCGGTAGCCGGATTTTTCCAGATAGCTAACGATTAGCTCGCGAATATCGCGGTCGTCGTCCACCACGAGAATATGATCGATATGTTCCACCTGGGGCTCCCGGCGCTAAAAGTGAAGGCTAAAACTAGCATAGCCGCCCGGCAGTGAACGGCTATGTTTTTCTTTTTTTACTACAACTTACCGGCATCTACCACTGCCTTCACAAACGCCTCTGGCGCTTCTTGCGGTGGGTTATGGCCGATGTTTCCACTGAAGGTTCGGTGTTCATATTTGCCGGTAAATTTCGCCGCATAGGCCGCCGGTGCAGGATGTGGTGCGCCGTTGTTGTCGCCTTCAATGGTGATGGTTGGCACGGTGATATTCGGCAGCGCAGCCAGTTTTTTCTCATCAGCCGCGTACTTCTGCTCGCCGTTTTCCAGCCCCTGGCGCCAGCGATAGTTGCTCAGGGTAATCGCAACGTGGTCCGGGTTATCCAGTGATTTGGCGCTGGTGTTAAAGGTCTCATCGCTGAACTTCCAGCCCGGCGAAGCCTGCTGCCAGATCAGTCTGGCGAAGTCATGGGTGTTTTTCTCATATCCTGCCGCGCCGCGTGGAGTCGCGAAATAGAACTGATACCACCATTGCAGCTCGGCCTGCGGCGGCAGCGGTTTTTTCCCTGCTTCCTGGCTACTAATCAGATAGCCGCTGACCGACACCAGCGCTTTCACCCGTTCAGGGTGCAGCGCCGCTACGATATCCGCCGTGCGTGCGCCCCAGTCGTAGCCAGCGAAAATGGCCTGTTTGATATGCAACGCATCCATTAGCGCAACGGTATCCTGAGCCAGCGCCGCCGGTTCACCATTACGAGGAGTGGAAGGGGAAAGGAACCGGGTGCTGCCGAAGCCGCGCAGATTTGGCACGATAACCCGGTAGCCCTGCTTTGCCAGCTCAGGCGCTACCGTATCAAAGCTGTTGATGTCGTAGGGCCAGCCGTGCAGCAGAATTACCGGCTGCCCGTCTTTCGGGCCGAGATCGACATAGCCGACGTTCAGCACGCCCGCGTTAATCTGTTTTATTTGTCCGGCATCAAAGCCCGCGGCTTCCGCCTGGCAGGCGAAGACGACCGAGAGAGAAAGAGGGGCAATCAGCGCAGACAGGGTCAGTTTGTTGAACATGATGTTTTCTCCAAAGCCATTAGAAAATGTTCGGTTATCACATCACGAGATTGTAGGCGGTGTGTTTTTCAAACCGCCCTTTTTGCATGGCGGCGTATCTGGCGGGGTCGTGGATACAGTGTGATACAAAGTGTTTTTACCCTCACCCTAGCCCTCTCCCTGGAAGGGAGAGGGGATAAAAAATCACTCACTTAACTAATTCTCCCTCTCCCCTCTGGGGAGAGGGCCGGGGTGAGGGGAAAATTATCCTGCCACTCTCGGTACAAGCCCCGGTGCCTGCCACATCGACGTCGTCAGGCCGCTGTCCACCAGCGTTAACTGGTCGGCATACACTTTTTGCCATTTGCGCTTCATCTCGTCGTAAAGCTCGCGGTGCGCCGGATTTGGCGTGAACTCTCGCTGCCACTGCACCAGACGCTCACCTGTGCTGGGTAGCGAATCAAAAAGCCCGGCGCCTACGCCAGCGGCAATCGCGCAGCCCAGCGCCGTGGCCTCTTTGACCACCGGCACGCGCACCGGCAGGCCGGTGACATCGCTCAGGATCTGGCTCCACAGCGCGCCTTTTGAACCCCCTCCGGCGAAGACGAGCGAGTCGAACCTCACGCCAGAAAAGCCGGAAATCTGCTCCAGATTACAGGCGGAGACAATCGCCGCGTTCTCCTCTAGGGCGCGGAATAGCGTCGCTTTGTTGCACTTCTCAGGGTCGATGGAAAGGTTAATGAACGACGGTGCGGCGTGGTACCACTGCTTGAAATGCATGGCATCAGAGAAAATGGGCATCACCCCGTGGGAGCCCGCAGGTACCCGGCCCGCCATCTCTTCCATTAGCGCATAGGTATCTACGCCGAGTCGCTCGGCCAGCAGCTTTTCTTCCGCGCAGAAGGCGTCCCGGAACCAGCGCATCGTCAGGCCGGTGAAGAAGCTAATGGACTCCGCCTGCACCATGTTGTGGATGACGTGCGGGTTAATGCGGATGTTCATGTCGGGGTCGGTTTTGATGGCCGGCAGGTTCACCACCTGCTGCCAGAATGTGCCGCCCAGCACCGCCGTCTGCCCAGGCCGGACAATGCCCAGCCCCAGGCAGCCAAGCTGGACGTCGCCGCCGCCCATCACCACCGGCGTGCCTTTTAGCAACCCGCTTTCTTCAGCCGCCTGTGGGGTTATGCCGCCCAGCACGGTGCCGGTTTCTTTGACCGGGGAAAGTATGTCGGCGCGCAGCCCGGCCATATCCAGCAGGGCAGGCCGCCAGTCGCGGGTCGATAGATCCAACATCCCGGTTGTACCGGCGTTAGAGGGGTCAACCGCCAGCTCACCGGAGAGTTTGGCCGCCAGCCAGTCGCTGATCATGGTGATGGTGGCGGCTTTGCGGTAGATATCCGGGCGATGGTGTGCCAGCCAAAGCAGGCGGGGCATGGCGCTCAGCGCCAGCGTCTGGCCTGAAACCTGGTACACCTCGGATTCAAACTGGAAGTCGTGGATCTCTTTCAGCTCGCTGACTTCGCGGCTGGCGCGAGCATCCACGTTTGCGCAGGCCCAGATTGGCTCGCCGTGGCGATCGTACAGCACAATCCCTTCCCGCATAGAGCAACAGGCAACGGCACTTATCGCCGAAGAGGAGAGGTTAGCGTTGTGCAGGGCCTCGCGGATGCAGCGGCAGGCCAGCTGCCAGTTAACGGCGAGATCGAACTCCATCGATCCCGGCACATCTGTCACGCTCAAGTGCTTCCATTCGGCCTGGCCAACGGCTATTTGCTGGCCAGAAGTATCGAAGATCACGGCGCGGATACTGCCCGTTCCGGCGTCCAGTGCAAGTAGATAACTCATTCACAGACCTCTTCCGTCGCTCGTTCAATAAATAAACTCTTATCTATCGCGGGCGATTTGACCGATCTATTTGGATATTTTGTGATCGCTGCACGGTTGCGATGGGCGATCCCTGACTAAGTTTTTGAACACTATCTCTTATTCACTGATGGATCCGGGAGAGAACTTGATGGCAGATCTGGATGATATTAAATATGGAAAAGACTTCGGTATTGGCCAGCCGCAGGAGAACCGGGCGTTTTACCTGAAGGGAAGCGGGGCGCTGGACTGGGGCATGCAGTCGCGGCTGGCGAGGATTTTTAACCCCAGCACCGGGCGCACCGTGATGTTGGCTTTCGATCACGGCTATTTTCAGGGGCCGACAACCGGCCTGGAGCGTATTGACCTCTCTATTGCGCCGCTGTTCCCTGAAACCGACGTGCTGATGTGTACCCGCGGCATTCTGCGCAGCGTGGTCCCGCCTGCCACCAACAAACCTGTTGTGCTGCGCGCCTCCGGCGGCAATTCGATCCTCAGCGAACTCTCGCGCGAAAGCGTCGCCGTGACGATGGAGGATGCATTACGCCTCAACGCCTGTGCGGTGGCCGCGCAAATTTATATCGGCAGCGAGTATGAGCATCAGTCGATCAACAACATCATCAAGCTGGTGGACGAGGGAACGCGCTACGGCATTCCTACGCTGGCGGTTACCGGCGTGGGCAAAGAAATGGCCCGTGACGCGCGTTACTTCTCGCTGTCTAGCCGCATTGCCGCCGAGCTTGGGGCGCAGTTTGTAAAAACCTACTTCGTTGAGGACGGTTTTGAGAAAGTCGCCGCCAGCTGCCCAGTGCCGATCGTTATCGCCGGAGGTAAAAAACTGCCCGAGCAGGAGGCGCTGGAGATGTGCTTTAAGGCGATAGACCAGGGCGCATCCGGTGTGGATATGGGGCGCAACATCTTCCAGTCTGAAGCACCCCTGGCGATGCTGCAGGCGGTGAAGAAGGTGGTGCACGAGAAAGCATCTGCCCGCGAGGCCTATCAGTTCTGGCTTGAAGCGAAGCATCAGGGAGGTAAGGCATGAACGTCACGCTGGTGGAGATCAACATTAAGCCAGAGCGGGTCGACGAGTTTCTGGACGTGTTTCGGGCGAATCACGAAGGCGCCATCAAAGAGCCCGGTAATTTACGCTTTGATGTGCTGCAGGACCCGGAGGTTTCAACGCGATTTTATATCTACGAGGCCTATCAGGATGAGGCCGCGGTGCTGGCGCACAAGAAGACCCCGCACTATCTCGCCTGCGTTGAGAAGCTGGATGAGATGATGTCTGAGCCGCGTAAGAAGCAGAGTTTTATTGGGCTGCTGCCGTAGGGAATGCCCCTCACCCTGGCCCTCTCCCCATGGGGGAGAGGGAATAAAACAAAGGAAGTGGGTGGTATAGGAAAAACTCCCTCTCCCTGTTGGGGTGAGGGTCACTCAGCTTTCCTGCGCCTCTGCCGTCTCATCCTGCGTCACTCTCAGCCTGTAAAGCGCGCGCTTCGCGCACTCAAGCACATGCTCGCACTGCTCAATGGTCAGCGTTAGCGGCGGTTCGACCCGAATGGTTTTGGCATTATTCAGCGTCCCGGCCACCAGCACCTGCTGGCGGAACATCTGGCTGGCAAACTCGTAGCCGATGTCGTTGTCGCGGAACTCAATCGCCATTAACAGCCCCTGGCCTCGTGCCTCAACAACCAGATCGGGGAACTCACGGGCCAGCGCCCGGAAGCCATCCAGCAACAGTTGCCCTTTCTGAGCCGCCTGAGCAGGCAGATTCTCTTCCAGCAGGTAGTGAATAGTCGCCAGCGCCGCAGCGCAGGCCAGCGGGTTGCCACCAAACGTGGTGGTGTGCAGGAACGGGTTATCAAACAGCACGGAAAACACCTCTTCTGTCGCAACCGTGGCACCAATCGGCATCACGCCGCCGCCCAACGCTTTGGCAAGGCAGAGAATGTCCGGCTGCACGTTTTCGTGTTCGCAGGCAAACATCCTGCCGGTGCGGCCCATCCCGGTTTGCACTTCATCCAGAATCAGCAGCACGCCGTACTCGTCGCAAAGTTGACGCACCGCAGGCAAATAGCCTGGCGGCGGCAGAATCACCCCGCCTTCGCCCTGGATGGGCTCCAGGATCAGCGCGGCTACATCATCACCGGTTTTACGACATTCGCTGAACTGCGTGCGTAATGCCTCGATATTGCCAAAGGGCACGTGGCGGAATCCCGGCAGCAGCGGCATAAATGGTTTGCGGAAAGTGGATTTCGCCGTGGCCGAAAGTGCGCCCAGAGACTTGCCGTGGAACGCGCCGCTGGTAGCAATAAAGGTAAATTTCCCTCGTGGCGACTGGTACGCTTTGGCCAGTTTTATTGCGGCTTCCACGGACTCAGTACCGCTGTTGCTAAAGAAGCTGTATTTGAGTTTACCCGGAGTCAGTGTGGCAAGCGTTTTAGCGAGCATCGCCCTCAGAGGGTCGAGCAATTCCTGGCTGTGCAGGGGCTGCTTTTCAAGCTGATGCTGGACGGCGGAAACAACGACTGGATTACGGTGCCCCACGTTAAAGATGCCGAACCCACCCAGGCAATCGATATACTCTTTGCCCTGGGTGTCGACAAGCGTATTCAGGCTGCTCGCTTGCCACTCTACGGCTCCGTAATCCCCGCCGGCGGTAACGGACTTGCGGTACTCAAGAAAACCCGGATTAACGTGCTGCTGGAAGCTATCAACCACCTCCCGGTTTAGCGCCTTCATCTCCTCATGGCTAAGTGACTTCTTTTCAATAATGTTCAGTGCGTGCGCCGTACAGGCAAGGGCCGAGGCGCTGGAAGGTAACCTGTTCAAAATGTGCTCCTGGGTGTGGCGTATCACGCGATACACAAAATAAGTATTGCAGGGATTGCGCCAGGTAGCGCGCCGTAGGTGAAATCGGGATAAACGCCCGCAGGAGTACATCTGTGCAATAATTAATCACAATAGATGACATTTTGCGTGTTTTAATGCTGAGGGCCGATTGAGTGAGCATGACCTTGCTGAGAAGAGGTTCGCACCATTTTGGGGCGACATGTTTCCGTATGGCTCAAAAAGGAAAATAAAGATCGGGCTTATTATTGTTTAACATTTCTTAATGGTTAATAGATGCTTATTTATTCTGAAATACCGTATAACAATAAATGTCCTTATTCGTAAAGTTTTTAATATGGATTGGCCGTTTAGGATTTGTTTAAGTTATGATTCGGCGTGAAAATTAACCCGCGATATTCGTTATCATCAGGTGGTGGATATTAACTTGACCCGTTAAACACAAGGTGTGCATAGCGTGACTATCAATATAAAGGACATCGACAGCTCTTTATCAGAGCTAAATATTGCCATCCGCGATCATTATAACTGGGCAAATAAGTGCCTGCGCCTCAGCCTGCTGGGAGGTGAACCCGATAAAGAAATCAACGATCTGCATTCCCATCAGCATTGTCGTTTCAGCCGCTGGCTGGGGCAGCGTTTGCAGGGGGGGAGTCTGGACCGGGAGTTGATTCTGCTGATTGATAAGCACCACACCGATATGCACGCTGCCGCCCGGGTACTCATGTTATCTATTATCGGCAAACAGGTTAGTGAAGAATTGCTGAATCATTACAATGAAGCGCAGCAAAATTTTATTTCCAGTATCGATCAGTATAAAGAATACCTTTTTTCCTACCGCAATTTGTACGACGCGTTAACCGGCCTGCCGCTACGCCATTTAATGTATCAGGAATTTCCGCTGATACGCTCTCGCTGCGAGCGTGCGGAGCGCAACCTTTATTTGCTGATCATGGATATTGACCGTTTTAAAACGATCAATGACACCTGGGGACACAACGCCGGAGATGATGTGTTGCGCAGCGTCGCATCCATTCTTAAAGGGGCTACGCGTAACGAAGAGCGCATTTATCGCTTTGGCGGCGAGGAGTTTATTATGCTGCTGGAAGCGACCAGTCGTGAGCAGGCAGAGCAGGCCGGGCAGCGCATTTGCCAGCACTTAGCCAGCCAGCCCATCAGCGTGGATGACCAGGCAATCCGCGTGACGGTAACCGGGGGGCTAACCCTCGTCAGTGCGAATGACTCCCTGCACAGCGCCATTGGTCGGGCAGACAAAGCCATGTATTACGGCAAAAACACGGGCCGCAATCGCTGTATTCTGGCTTTGTCTGACGAAGAAATGGTCACGCTGGAATAATACGTTACGCGTTCGCCATCCTGTGTTCCCCGTTTACCAGCGCAGCACTATCGAAGGTGCGCTCAATCACCCCGTTGGCCATAAACGCCGCCCGGTCGGACATATGCGCAATCACGTCGGCATCGTGGCTGACCAGCAGATAGGTCATGCCGTGCTGCTGCTTCAGACGATTGAGCAGGTTGAGGATCTCCGCCTGGACCGACATATCCAGCGCGGAAGTGGGTTCGTCGAGCAGCAGAATTTTGGGGCGAAGCAGCAGCGCACGGGCAATCGCCACGCGCTGGCGCTGGCCGCCGGAAAGCTGGTGCGGGTAGCGTTTTGCCGCCTCGGACGGCAGGCCGACCTGCTCTAATGCTTCCGCCACTCGGGCTTCAATCTCGCTTTCACCGTGGATTTTCAGCGGCTCGGCCAGCGTGCGCCAAATCGTGTGGTTGGGGTGCAGTGAGGCATACGGATCCTGAAACACCATCTGCACTTCGCGACGCAGCGCGCCCTGGAAGCGTTTCCCTGCCGCAATGCGGTTGCCCATTAGCTCCACATCTCCCTTCCAGTCACGCTGTAGCCCGGCCAGCACGCGCAGGATGGTAGATTTCCCGCAGCCGGAAGCGCCAATCAGGCTAAATGTCTCGCCCTGTTCAAGAGAGAAACTGGCTCCGGCGACGGCGGTTTTGATCCCGCCTTTGGCGGCGAACTGCACGCTTAGATTATCAACCTTAACGATCGCCATAGGTTTCTCCTGGCTGGAATTCGATGCGGTTCAGCGTCGGTAGCATCTGCCCGTAGGTGTCGGCATTGGGACGGCAGGTCCAGAGCGTGCGCGTGTAAGGATGCGTGGCCTGCGGCAGCTCGCTTGCCGCCATTTCATCGACTTTTTGGCCCTGGTACATCACCAGCACACGGTGGCAGTGTTCCGCTACCAGCGGCAGATCGTGGCTGATCAACAGCAGCGCCATTTGCCGCTGTTCGCACTGGGCTACCAGCAGCTCAAGGATTTGGTTGCGCAGGCGGGCGTCGAGCGCCGACGTAGGTTCGTCCGCGATCAGCACTTTGGGATTATTGGCGAGCGCAATGGCGATCATCACGCGCTGGCCCATGCCGCCGGACAGTTCGCCGGGATAACGCATCAGAACCGCATCCGGCAACCCAACGGATTGCACCAGTTCGCGGCAGCGATCGCGGCGTTCGGCAGTGGACAGCTTCTGGTGCAATCGTAGCGCTTCGTCAATTTGCTGCTGCACGCTTTTGACCGGATTCAGCGCATAGCGCGGGTCCTGCAGCACCATGGCGATGTCACTGCCGCGCAGCTGGTTCCAGCGCCGGGCATTCATGTCGAGCAGGTCGTGCCCCATCACGCTGAGCTGCTCTGCACTCACTTTGCCTGGTTTACGCACCAGCCCCATCAGCGCGCGAGCCGTCATGGATTTGCCTGAGCCGGATTCGCCGACCAGCGCCAGGCGTTCATTGCCCAGCGTGAAGGAGAGGTTGCTGACTACCCGGCTACCGGGATAGTCGATATTCAGCCCGGAAACGGTAATTCTGTTAGTCATGTTGCGGCTCCAGCACGTCGCGCAGGCCATCGCCCAGCAGGTTAAACGCCAGGCTGCTCAGCAGAATGGCGGTGCCCGGAATGGCGGCAATCCACCATTGGTCGAAAATGACCTGCATTCCGTCGGCAATCATCGCGCCCCATTCGGACATCGGCGGGCGGGCGCCCAAGCCGAGGAAACCCAGACCGGCGGCGGCAAGAATAATCCCGGCCAGATCCAGCGCCAGGCGCACAATGGCGGAAGGCAGACACAGCGGCAGAATATGGCCGACCAGCAGCCGCAAGCCTTTGATGCCCATCATTTCTGCGGCCGCAAGATAATCGCTATGGCGCAGGCGCTGTATTTCACTTCTTGCCTGGCGGGCATAGGCGGGCCAGGTGGTCAACGCCAGCGCCAGCGCGCCGTTAACCAGTCCTGGGCCGAGCATTGCCACAAAGGCAAAGGCCAAAATCAGGCGGGGCATCGACATGACTACATCGGTAAAGCGCATCAAGATACGCTCCAGCCAGCCACCGTAATAGCCGGACAGAATGCCAATCAGCAGCCCAACCGGCAGGGTAATAATGGTCACCAGCAGCACCAGGCCCAGCGCCGGGCGAGTGCCGTAGAGCAGGCGAGAAAGCAGGTCGCGGCCATAGCTGTCGGTGCCCAGCAGATGTTGGGCGTTGGGCGCCTGCAGGCGCGCGGCGGCATCCTGCCAGTTGGGATCGAACGGAGCCAGCCACGGCGCAAACAGCGCGATAAGCACCAGCCCGGCAATGATAATCAGCCCGCCAAGGGCCGCCGGGGAGCGCAGTATGCGTCGCAGAAAAAGAGAAGACGGCATCAGCGGATCCTCGGGTCGGTGGCGCGCACCAGTATGTCGGTCAGGTTATTGATCAGCACAAATGACACGCCGATCAGCAGCGTACCGCCCATGATGGCGGTGGTATCCCCGGCAAACAGCGCGGTGGTGAGATAGCGGCCAATACCCGGCCAGGAGAAGACGGTTTCCGTCAGCACCGCACCTTCGAGCATGCTGGTGTAAGCCAGAGCGATCACGGTGAACAGCGTGCCGCGAATGTTGGGCAACACATGGTGCACCAGAATCGCCATGTCGCCTGCGCCCTTCGCGCGGGCGAGCGTAATGTACTCTTTGTTCATTTCGCTCAGGCAGGCCGTGCGGGTCAGGCGGGTGATGCTGGCGAGAGAATAATAGGCCAGCAGTAATACCGGCAGAATCAGGTGGTTAATGGCGTTGAGAAACGCGCCTTTATCGCCGGAAAGCCAGGTATCGATCAGCACGAAGCCGGTTTTGGCCTCGACGCTGTACTGGTAAATATCGTCGAGCCGCCCAGGCCCGGCGCTCCACTGCAGACGAGCATAGAAGAGCGCCAGCATCAGCAGACCCAGCCAGAAAATAGGCACGGAGTTGCCCAGCAGGGTAAAAGTGCGCACCACGAGATCCAGCGGTGAACCGGCGAACCGGGCGCAAAGCACACCAAAAAGTACGCCAAGTACGCTGCCGACGATAAGCGCCAGGGTGGCGAGTTCCAGGGTGGCGGGGAACGCTGAAAGCAAATCATGCAGCACCGGCTGGCCGGTTGAGCTGGCTATGCCTAAATCGCCGTGGGCGAGATTGACCAGATAATGCCAGAACTGCACGGGCAGCGACTGGTCCAGCCCCAACTGGTGGCGAACCTGATCGTAAGTGGACTGGCTGGCGTGGTCGCCGACGATTTGCAGCACTCTGTCCACCGGGGACAGCGCAGACAACGCGAAGGTAATCAGCAGCAGGCCAATCAGGGTCAGAGCAAGGGTAAATATTCCCTGAAGCAGGGTGAGCAGCGGACGCCGCAGGCGCTGCGACGAAGGCGAGACTTCGGACATGGGTAACTCTTTTATGCGCTAATGGTGATTAACCCCCCGACCGGCCTCTTTCACGATGGAAAGGGCGGGGCGAGGGGCCGTTCAGTTATTTCGTGACGTTATCGTAATACACCATATCCGCATTCAGGCCCTGCTGGTAGCCTTTGATGTTATCTCGCACCACAACCTGAGTTTTACCCTGGTCAATAAACACGTACGGGGAGCTACGCTGCAGCTCTTCCTGCAGTTTGGTATAGAGATCTTTGCGCTTGGCCGGATCGGCCTCTGCTACGGCAGCCAGCGTTTGTTTATTCAGCTCCGGGATCTGCCAACCGTTCAGCCCGGCCACGGTGCTGGCTTTGCCGTCGTTATAGGCGAAGGCGCTGGCGTTGGAGTGGGCGTCGAAGTAATCCGGGATCCACAGGCGAATGGCGGCCTGGTGCTGTTTCGCGCGTACGCGGGCATACACCTGGCTACCGGCGGCTGGCAGCAGATCAACCTTCACGCCGCCCTGGGCAAAGCTTGCCTGCATGGACTGAGCGATGGTGATAAACGGCGGTTTGTTTTCCACATCCAGCGAGAAATGTGCGTCTTTGATGCCCGCTTTTGCCAGAATTTCTTTCGCTTTCGCCGGGTCAAATTTGAACGGGGTATTTTCCAGCGCGCCCGCGAAGCCGACCGGCAGGAAGCTTTGGTGAACGAAGTACTGGCCTTTCAGCAGATCTTTAGTAATGCCCTGGTAATCCACCAGGTAGCTAGCCGCTTCCCACAGCGCCGGGTTTTTCAGCAGCGGGTTGGCGTTGTTGCCGACGTTAAACACTAAATAGTTCTGCTCGGCTGAAGGAATGCTCAGCACCTTCACGCCCGGCTTGCCTTCCAGCGCGCTGGTCTGGTCAGACCCCAAATCACGGGCGATATCGGCGTCACCCTGCTGAATTAGCAGGCGGCGAGCGGCCGGATCGGGCACGTTTTTAATAATAATGTTCTTCACTTTTGGCGCATCGCCCGGAGAAGTCGGGTTGGCATCCAGCACGATAGCCTGATGTGGCTGATAAACGCGCATTTTGAACGGGCCGCTGCCGGCAGAGTGCATTTTCAGCCATTCGTTGCCGAAGTCACCGGCTTTCACGTTTGGCTCAACCGCTTTTTCATCCACGATAGAGGCGATAGGCGTGGAAAGAATATTCAGCGCAACCGCCGGGCTGACGTCCGCGGTCCAGTGCACTTCCAGCGTGTGGTCATCCACTTTCTTCAACTGGCTGGCGATGTTGTCCGGCTGCCAGCCCAGTACGTTCAGGATAAAGGCCGGGGATTTGTTCAGCGTGACCGCGCGGGTGTAGGAGAAGATCACGTCTTCCGGGCGCAGCGGGTTGCCGGAGGCAAATTTAGCGTCCGGGCGCAGCTTGATGGTCAGTTTCTTATTGGCCGCATCGCCTTGCCAACTGGCCGCCAGAATCGGCACGACTTTGGCCGGGTCCGTGCGGTCTGCCTGCACCAGGCGCTGATAAAGGCTCGGCACGGTCTGAATACTTGAGAGTTCGTTGGCCTCAGCCGGATCAAGGCTGACGATGTCGTCCAGCCCTTGAGCTACCACCAGGGTATCCGGCGGTGTGGCAGCGTGGGAAGCCGCAGACAGCGCAGCCAGCAGCAGTAATGGCAGAACTTTTTTTTGCATGTGTGTACCCTGTAATTGTGTTTTTTATCGACTTTTCTCTGTGTATTTACGTTAGGTGAGTTATCTCAATTCACAAAGTCAAAATTGCGCTTTGCATATAAATATACGATATATCCAATGCGATAAAGTGCTGAGAACCTGACGGCCACTTGCTGTAAGGGAGCGTCAATATCGACGATGATGAAGGTTCGGTTAAGCTTCCGTTCACCGTACCTGTTTTCTCCCTCGCCCCTTTGGGGTGTACGGTCCGGGGACATCGTGAACACTTGTTCGGGGACATGGTAGACACTTACAACTAAGGCATAAGAACCCGTTTATGGAGCCGCTTATGCCGTGGTATGCGAGAGATAC